>JBPOHM010000371.1:0-5145 GCA_052035585.1 Bacillota bacterium | reverse complement strand
CTTCTTTACTAAATATCCATGCTCCATCCTTTTTAAGCCCATTTATAAAGCCATTTTTAATATAGGTACGTATTGTTCTTGTTGAAAGTCTTGTCATTATTGCTATATCTGTTATGGTATAATATTCTTTTCTCAACTTATTCACCTGCTTTTGACTTAGTATTATATTAATTTATTTAAATTTTAACATATTCTTAATATATACCGCAATGCTTTTACTAAATAAATATTTTTGCAAAGTATACTTGACATAAAATGCAAAGTATACTATACTAAATATAAATTAAATATTTAAAAGGAGGATAAATTGAAAACACGGATTGCTGAGCTAAGAAAAGCAAAAAAAATATCACAGGAAGAGCTTGCCTTGGCTGTAGGAGTTACAAGACAAACTATTACTTCTATTGAAGTAGAAAAATATGTTGCATCCTTGCCTTTAGCATACAAGATTGCTCACTATTTTGATTTGTCAATAGAAGAGGTTTTTGATTTTTCAGAAATAGATAATTAAATGGAGGATTTTTAAATGGAACAATTTAGAAAGAAATTAAAAACGAGAATATGCTTATTATCAGCACTTTCATTAGTTACTGCTTTATTAGGTGTATATGATGAATTTTTTGCCCCAGAATCACTAAAGAACATGAATGTATTTGGATTTCAAATGGGAGCAACAATTGCTATATGTTTTTTAGCTTTGATAAATATTTTTAAGTATTCAAGAATTTTAAAGGACGATAACAAGCTTAGACTTGAATATAACAAAGAAAATGATGAAAGAACTAAAACCATTAAAATAAAGGCTGGTATACCCATTTTACCTGTTCTATCAATTCTAATGATAATATCAGGAATTATTGCAGGGTACTTTAATGTAACTGTATTTTATACATTAATTATAGCTGCAATGTGTCAGGTTTTAATAAGTGGGATGATAAAATTAATATATATGAAAAGAATGTAAAAATGTCTAAAATATATTATAAGAAAGTGAGGATTGGTTGCAAAATCTTTATTGTGCAGCCAGTGCATGTGTATGAATATATCAATATACTTAAAAGTAATTATTGTGGCAGCTTTAGCAACTATGTCAATTTTAATTTTTTCGGGAAAAGGAAATGTTTTAATTGCTGGATACAATACCTCAGATAAAGGGGAAAAAAGTAAATATAATATAAAGGTTTTAGGAAAAGTAGTTGGCGGTGGTTTTGGAATTATCACAATTATTATTGCTTTAATTATGATTTATGATGCTGAATTGCCTTTAGTATTATCATGGTTAAATCCTTGGGGAATATTAGGAACAATAGCTCTCATGATTATTTTTGGAAACACTATTTGTATAAAATAATTAAACTATCTGATATATTGACTAATTCATGAAATATATGGTAAAATTAGGTGAATTTTATTAAGAAGGAGTTACTTATGAGACATTTAATAAAAAATGCGTCAATCATTAGTGAAGATGATAATAGTCATAAGGTTAATATATTAATAGATGGAGCTTCAATATTAAAGGTATCAGAGACGGATATTGATATACCAGCAATTGAGTATGACTTAAGTGGATATACAATAATGCCAGGTTTTATTAATACTCATGTTCATTTAATAGATTGCTTTGATTCATTTAATGAAGACAAGCTAAAGAAATGGCTGATGTCTGGCTTTACATACTTAAGAGATCAAGGAATTTTATCACGAAACACTACAAAGGAAGCTGTTGAGTGGAGGAATAAGCTTAAAAGCTCTTGTCTATATCCAAGTATAGCTGTTTGTGGTAAGTTTATTTCAGCTATTAATGGTTATGGTGGAGTCGAGCCATTTGGAGTATCTAATGAATATGAAGCAAGAGAAGCTGTAAAAATGCAGATAGCTAGTGGTGTTGATCATATAAAGATAACATTAGATAATGGATATGATGCTTATACACAAAGCTTAGATGCATTGCCATTTGAAATATTGTTTGCTATTTGTGATGAAACACATAAGCATGGTAAGAAGGTATCAGCGCATGTAAATAGCAGTGATAAATTAGATATATTATTAAAAGCTGGAATCGATGAAGCTGCACATGCTTGCTATAACCCTATATCTGAAGATAATTTAAAATATATGGTTAGAAATAATATTTTTATGACTCCAACATTAAGTGTTTATGGTGAAATTCTAACAAATTGGGGTGCACCTTTACTTTATGAAGCTATGGAAAACACAAAACGCTTTGTTGATATGGGTGGTATAATTGGTCTTGGTAATGATTATATCAATGAAAAGGAAATTTGGTCACCTGTAGGTATGCCTATAATGGAAATAGAGCTATTGCAAAAGGCTGGTTTGACTATGCATCAAATTATATCTGCTGCAACATCTGGAGGAGCAAAAATAATTGGAAATAACAGATATGGTGCAATAAAAGAAGGCTGTGTAGCTGATTTAATTGCAGTAAAAGGAAATCCATATGAGTTCCCATATTTACTATCTAATGTTAATTTTGTAATGAAGGATGGCATTGTTGTTAAACAATAAATAAAAAAAGGGGACCACCTATTTTTGGTCTTTGCGTACCTAATGGTTTTAAAGTCTTTTTAGAAGCTTTTAACTCAGCAAGTGAAAATAACATAATTTATGTCCATATTTTCCTGGCTATGGCTTTTGCTGGACAAGCATTGATGATGAATTAGCAGATAGAATAATAGAGATGCTTGATTTTATGGATAGGTTTATTCCAAAAGATAAAAAAAGTAAAAATTAAAGAGGTTGCTCGTTTTGAGCAACCTCTTTATAATAATAATCCGAAGGATTAATCAAATGTAAAACTAAATTATTACTAAGCATTAATTTAGTTTTACTATGTTATAATATAGCAATTTCCTTTTTGTTTTTAGTTTTATCTATTGTATCAGAAAGCATTGGGAAAAGCTCACTGTATCTTAAGTTCTTATAATCTAATTTCACTCCACCACAATGCAATGTCACAGGAATACTCTTGCCATTGTATTCTATAGTATTTCCATTTAGGTCAGTGATTTTTTTGGCTACCTTTTTAACCTCTTCAATATCATTAAGTCCTGTAACTAATACAAATTCATCTCCACCTATTCTAAATAAAAGCATATCATCAGAAGAATTTTCATCTATTCTTCTAAGACATTCCAATATAGCTTTGTCTCCTGCTTCATGGCTGATTTCATTTATTGGTACTAATTGAGATATATCAAAGCATAAAACATATGTATCATTTCTTCTTTTTAGCTCATCATACAATTCCGAAATATCAAATTTTTTTCTTGCCATAATAATTTTTCCTCCATCATATTCAAATTCAACCTCAATCTTAGGCAATAAGCCTGTAAATCGGTCATTACTTCTAAATGCTTGTGGAGGCTTACCCCATGTTTTAGTAAAGGCTCTTGTAAACACCTCATGTGAATTATATTGATATTTAAGTGCAATATCAATAATAGAAGCATCTGTATTTATAAGCTCTTTAGCTGCATGTGTAAGTCGTCTCTTTGAAATATATTCCTTTATACTCATATGAAACACATATCTAAAAAGCTTTTGAAGGCTTGATAGTGAACTATAGCATGTGTTTGCTATGTCTTCTTGTGTTATCTCGTCACACTGATTATTCTCTATAAATTCTAATGCTTCAGTAAGAATATAAAAATTTTTCACGAGAGCTACCTCCATAAAATTATAAATATTGATCAATATCATTATGGCAATTATATCAAATATAAAATTTCGCTTCTTGATTTTTTGAGCATAAATTATTATTTAAGTAATCATATCTAATATGTGATGTTCTTGTCAATGTAAATATTAATATTGAGTGAATTAGCTTGATATGCTAATTTGTGTATGGTAAAATTAAGCAATTAATATATTAGCATTAAGGAGAAAATCATGATAAGAATAGCAAGATTAGAGGATGTAACAATAGTAACTGAATTAGCACTTAAATTATGGCCTGAACATGAATTTGAAGAATTGAAGGAAGAGTTTGAAAATATATTATCTAATGAAAATTCTATAGTTTTTCTTGCTTTTAAAAATGATGTAGCTATCGGATTTGCACAATGTGAATTGCGCTTTGATTATGTGGAGGGAACAGAAAGCTCACCAGTTGCCTATCTTGAGGGTATATATGTAGAGGATAACTATCGTAAGCAAGGAATTGCGAAGAATTTAGTTGAGCATTGTGAAGCATGGGGTAGAGAGCATGGCTGTACAGAGTTTGGCAGTGATTGTGAGTTTGATAATACAGACAGCTTGAAATTTCATTTAAGCATTGGCTTTGAGGAAGCAAATCGTATTATTTGCTTTAAAAAGAACATATAAGATTATAATTGATTGATAAATTAATTATTGTAGTACAATAAAAAGTATGATAGAATATATTATAGAAATTTAAAGAAAGGTGTGAATCATAATGTTTTTTAATTGCACGTACAATCTCCATACAAAGTCGATGTATTAATTTGGGCGATATTTTGTATGGAGTAGTTAATCGCCAATTATGATAAGCATCGACTTTGTATCCTTATTCAAAATTATAATAATTAAAAGAATTAGGAGAGAGAGTCGTATGAAATATCAAAAAGCGAATGCTGTTTTACCTGAGCATTTGTTGTTACAAATTCAAGAATATGTTCAAGGTAAATATCTATATATTCCTGCACTTGAAGAAACTCGTAAAGCATGGGGAGAAAATTCTGGTGCACGTGAAAGTTTATATAAAAGAAATGAAGAAATTTATAACAAATATAAACAAGGACTAAATATTGATGAGCTAGCAGAGATATATTTTCTTTCTAGTCATTCAATTAAAAAGATAATATATGGAAAAAAATAAGAAAAGGCTGTTGTAACAAAGTTTTAAATACTTAGTTAACAACAGCTTTTAGTTTTAAAGTAAATTTTCAATATTTATTATTTTATCAGCCCAATCCTTATAGAACTTTTCCTCATGAGATACTAAAATAAGGCTTCCTTGAAATTCTTTTATTGCATTTTCTAATACCTCTTTTGTTTCCTTGTCAAAATGATTTGTAGGCTCATCCATGATTAAGAAGTTAAATGGAGATAGAATTAATCTACAAAGCTTTACTTTAGATTGTTCACCACCACTTAGAC
>JBPOHM010000085.1:0-9052 GCA_052035585.1 Bacillota bacterium | reverse complement strand
TAACTTTATTGTAATAGGATTTTGATATTTGTTCTACATTTTTTTTATTTTTTACAACAAAAATGTTGAGATGTTTTTCAACACCCCAACATTTATTATAGAACCAAAATCTTAAAATTATTGTTTTAAGATTTTTTTTATGCTATTATATTAATAATTATATTAGATATAATTAGAAGGAGATAATAATGAATTTAGTGGTTATAACAGCATTAGGAGTTGGTGGAGCAACCATCATTGGAGCATTTATAGGTTCATTTTTCAAAAATCTTTCACATAAGTGGAATGATATTATCCTAAGTTTTGCTGCAGGTGTTATGTTAGCTACAGCTATTCAAGGTTTAATTTTACCATCCGCTGATTCAGTAGGTAAACATGGATTGTGGATAACAGGCTTAGGAATTCTTGTAGGTGCTTATATTTTAAATGTATTTGATAAATTAACACCACATTTACATCATTTAACAGGTACAGATTCTGAGAGTCATAATAACAATGCATCCTTAAATAAGGTAATGCTATTTGTTTTTGCTATAGCACTACATAATTTACCAGAAGGATTAGCTGCAGGAGTTAGCTTTGGTTCAGGTGATGTTAGTAATGCAATTACAGTTGCATTAGGAATAGCTATTCAAAATATTCCTGAAGGAGTAGTTACAATAACTCCTATGCTATTAAATGGAGTAAGTAAAAAAAGAGCATTTATAATAGCAGCAATCACAGGATTATTTGAAATTGTAGGAACATTTATTGGTTATTATTCAGCAATTATTTCACAGGCAGTGTTACCATTTGCTTTAGCATTTGCAGGAGGTACGATGCTATATGTAATTAGTGATGAGATGATACCAGAAACTCATAGCCATGGACATGAGAGAATAGCAACATATTCATTATTGATTGGATTTATTGTTATGTTATTTTTAGATGCGATTATTTAGATAATTACCAATGAGATAAAATAAAAATAAAGAAAAGAGGAAAAAACATGTTTGATATTAAAGTTCTTGCTAGTAGAGCAAATATGAAGAAATTCGACGTTGGATCAGTTATAATGAAGCAGAATGAATTTTGTGATGAAATGTTTATTTTGCTTATTGGAAAAGTACATATAGTTAAAAATTATGGTTTACCAAATGAACGTATTGTCGAAGTTATAACTCCTGGAAATATATTTGGTTTATTAAATTTATTTAATGAGGATGCTTGTGCAGAAACAGCAGTAGTGGTTGAAGAAACAACAGTTGCATCTATAAATAAGGCAAATTATATTAGTCTCGCAAAGAAGAATACTTCGTTGTTTATAGACCTATTAGAGGCACTTTCTGATAATACCATTAAAATTCAAAATGAAATTAAATTATTAGAATTAGAAAAGCAAAAATTGATAGAATATTATAATATAGACGAAAAGGATTTTTATAAATCAATTCTTTTCCCTAAAGGACATGGAAAATATCCAATTGAGCGTCCAGAAGAATATGATAACTTCTTATATCCACAAAATTACACATGCCCACATTGCAAGCAAAGTTTTGATAGTGTAACAGTATTAACATCAAAGCTAGTTGCAAAGGGTGAATTAGCCTGTGATATGAGAAGACATTATCAATCCTTTGATATATTATGGTATGAGGTTGTAACTTGTCCTCATTGTTATTTTAGTGCCTTAGCGAATGGTTTTGATTCACAGGTTAAATTGAAAAAGGAAGCATATTCAGATCAGCTTGAATTAGTAAGAAAGAACTTAAAGCTTGAATTTAAAGAACCAAGAACCTTAGATCAGGTCTTTGCTTCATACTATTTAGCATTGATATGTTCTGCAGGTTTTGAAAGTAAAAAACAAATTGATTCTAAATTATGGTTGTCTTTATCATGGCTTTATAGTGATGTTAAGGACTTAAAAATGGAAGAATTTGCAAATGAAAAAGCATTAGAAACAACAAATCTTTATTATAGTGAATCTGAGCTTTCACCTGAAGCTACACAGGTTACTTTGATGATTTTAGGAACACTTGCTAGAAAAACACAGAAATATAATGATGCTATGTTATATTTAAGTAAGGCTTTTTCAATACGTGATGGTAAGCCTGCTTATAGAAGATTAATTGATATTGAATTAGATGAGGTAAGAGAGAGAAGAAAAGAAAATTAGGAGGTATTTATGCCAAGAATAATAGGAGTTTGCATACCTTTTTTAAATGAAGAAAGAAAAAATAAAATTTTAGAAATTGCAAAACCCTTTGATTTTGAAGTGAGATTTTTTGATAGTGAAAATGTAACACAAGATGAAATAGATAGCTGTGAAGTATTATTTGGCATGGTAAAAAGAAAAATAATAGCTAATGCTAAAAATCTTAAATGGATGCAGGCTTCATTTGCTGGTGTTGATAAATATGTTAATTTAGATAATTTTAAAAGTGGAAATGTAATTCTAACTAATTCTTCTGGAGCTTATGGTATAACAATTTCTGAGCATATGATTACAGTGCTTCTTATGCTTATGAGAAGAATGCCAGAATATTATGAGCTACAAAAAGAAAAAGGCTGGAAGATGGTCGGTGAGATTAAATCTATAATGAATAGTACAATAACTGTTATAGGCTTTGGTGATATAGGTGAAAATTTTGCCAAGAGAGCAAAGGCTATGGGAGCTACTATTCGTGGAGTTAGACGTAATGCTAATAAAAAATCTGAATATGCAGATGCAATGTATTCAAATGATAATATTTTAGAAGCAATTGATGGTGCTGATGTTATTGCGCTTTGTTTACCTGAAACAAATGAAACAAAGCATATTATAGGTGCAGAAGAAATAGAAAAAATGAAAAATGATGCTATTCTTATAAATGTTGGTAGAGGTACAGCGATTGATGAGAAAGCTCTTATAGAAGCATTAAAAAATAATAAATTAGGTGGAGTAGCACTAGATGTTTTTGAAAAGGAACCGCTTTCTGAAGATAGTCCTCTATGGAATTTCAAAAATGCTATTTTAACACCTCATATATCTGGTAATACATCTTTACCTTTAACATGTGATATTGTTGTAGATATATTCTGTAAAAATCTTGTTAGATATGCAAATAACGAAAAATTAAATAATCTAATAGATTGCAGCAAAGGATATTAGTTTTTATTTTAAATATTAATTAAAAGGGGGTAATTATGTTTAAAAATGATGCTATTAAGCCAATTAAAAGAACTAAATTAAGGATTTTTATTGGAAAGCAGTATTATACCCTTAAGCGTTATATATGGTGGGTATTTTTTAATAATAAGTTTGCAAAAAAATATTCTAAACATAATTTACCACACTTATATTTTAGTCATAAAACACCTTTAATTAGACAGCTAAAGGATGTTGATATGTATTTGCAATATAATAAGATTAATAACTTAAAGCTTGCAATAAAAAAGTTAAATAAAATTCTAATAGCTCCAGGTGAAATATTTTCTTACTGGAAGCTAATAGGAAAGCCTACTTATAAAAAGGGTTATAAGGATGGAATGGTTTTATTTTATGGTAAAGTTGGCACAGGCATTGGTGGAGGTCTTTGCCAACTTTCAAATTTAATATATTGGATGACCTTACATACACCATTAACTGTTGTTGAGCGCTACAGACATAGCTATGATGTTTTTCCAGATTCAAATAGAACTCAGCCCTTTGGCAGTGGAGCAACATGTTTTTATAATTATAGAGATTTAATAATTAAAAACAACACATCTGATACCTATGAATTAGTTCTAAACATTACTGATGAATATTTAATAGGTGAGTGGAGAGTTAGCAGTGAACCTATATATAGCTATAAGGTATTTGAAAAGGAGCATAGAATATCTCATGAATTTTGGGGTGGCTATGTTAGACATAATTTATTATTCAGAGAAGTATATGACAAAAGCAATAATGTAACAGAAGAATTTATAACAGAAAATCATGCTATAATGATGTATCAACCATTTTTAGAGTGTAATGATTAAGTAAAATTGAGGTTATTATGTACAAACTAATAAAATTACCGAATTGTATTAACAAACATATTGAAAATATATCATATAAATTTAATGATGTTGGTCATTCTAATTCTAAAGTTATTTGCTTTGAAAATGATTTAATATTGAAAATAGATCATTCTAACACCAATTCTAATATGGAAATCACAATGATGAAATGGCTTCAGGATAAGCTTCCTGTTCCCAAAATAATAGAATATTGTACTTTTGATGGATATAACTATTTACTTATGTCCAAAATGGAAGGACTTATGTCATGTGATAAATACTATTTGGACAAGCCAGAGGAGTTAGTGCGATTACTTGCTGAGGGATTAAAAATTTTATGGAAGGTAGATACTACAGGATGCCCTTATGTAAATGATGTGGAAAATAAGCTTAAATTGGCCAGAATACAAATAGATAATGGATTAGTAGACTTAGATAACCTTGAGCCTGAAACTTTTTCAGAAAATGGCTTTAAGGACCTAGAAGAGCTATATAAATTTTTAGTTGATAATAAACCAAAGCAGGATTTAGTATTTTCACATGGTGATTATTGCCTGCCTAATATTTTTTTCAAGGACCACAGTGTTAGTGGCTTTATAGATTTAGGTAACTGTGGAATTGCCGATAGATGGCAGGATATTGCTTTATGTGTTAGATCCTTAGAGCATAATTTAGGTAGTAATAAATATGAAGATTTATTGTTTAAAGAATTAGGAATTGAAAAGAACGAAGAGAAGATAAGGTATTATATTTTATTAGATGAATTGTTTTAATGTTTTAAAATGTAACTTAGCATAATCTATTAGCAACTTGGCATGCAGCTATTGTTTGTTAATAGATTTTTTTATATAATTACATTAAGGTTGAGGTGATTTAATGAAAATAATTGTTGAGCATGTTGATTGTGAAGAAAATGAAATCATATTAAGGTGTAAAAATATTGATGATGAAATGCTTGAAATACTTAGTATTTTAAAGGAACAAACCTTTAAATTGCCAGCAAAAAAGGATGGTAATGTTACAATGCTAACATATGAAGGCAAAACAACAGCTGCAATATATTTTGTCTTTTATATTATGTTTTATATGTTGTTCTCTGTAGCTAAATATGGATTTATAAATAATTCAATTGATTTTTTAACAATTATTCAAATGATAATATTATGCACATTGCTTGGTTTATTCCAAAGTATAATATTTTCTAAGCATAATATTAATATTAAAAGAATGATTATTTGGGCAATTTTTAATATTATTTTAACAGTATTCTTTTTAGAATATTTTAAATGGTTTAATGATTTTGGATATTGGTGTAATTTAATTATGTACACTGTCAATATAATTGCTATATTCATGTTTTTTATAGCATTTAAAATAAGTATAATTTATGAAACAAAAAGAATGAATAAAGCCCTACAAGATTTTCAATCAAATTATAAAAAAATATAAATGGAGGATATATTTATGTACGCTATTGAAACGAATAAGCTTACTAAAAGCTATGGTAAAGCAAGAGGTATAATTGATGTTGACTTAAAGGTTGAAGAGGGTGAAATATTTGGATTTATTGGTCCAAATGGAGCAGGTAAATCAACAACTATAAGAACTTTATTAGGATTAATTTATAAGACTAGTGGAGATGCAAAAATATTTGGCTTAGATTGTGTTAATAATAAAAAAGAAATACTTATGAATGTAGGCTATCTACCAAGTGAGGTATTTTATTATGATAATATGAAAGCAATAGATTTATTAAAGTATTCAGCAAGCTTTTATAAAAAGGATTGCTCAAGCAAAATTGAATATTTAGCAAATAAACTAGAGCTTGATTTAAATAAAAAATTGAAGATATGAGCTTAGGTAATAAAAAGAAGGTTGGAATTATACAAGGATTATTGCATAGTCCAAAGCTTATAATTCTAGACGAGCCTACAAGTGGATTAGATCCACTTATGCAAAAGAAATTCTTTGAAATTATCCTTGAAGAAAATAAAAATGGTGCAACGGTACTATTTTCTTCACATATATTATCCGAGGTACAACGTATTTGTAATAGAGTTGCTATTATTAGAGAAGGAAGAATAATTCATACAGAAACACTTAGCTCTATGTATAGCGATTCCTATAAAAAGGTATCAATTACATTTACAGATGATAAAACATATTCGAATATACAGCTTGATGGAGTAGGAGAAATTAAGATTAATGGAAATAATGTTAGCTTTATTTATAAAGGCGATTGCAACCTATTATTAAAGAATTTAACAAAGTATAATTTAAAAGATATTGATATATTCGATCCAGAGCTAGAAGAAATATTTATGCATTATTATTCTTAAAGAAAGGGAGATGTTTCTGTGAATATTTATTTATTTGAATTAAAAAATGTTATAAAATCATGGTTCTGGTGGACCTTTAGCATAATTACAATTTTAGTTATTTTTATGTTAGGTATATATCCTTTATTCTTAGAAAGTGGAAAGGAGCTAATATCAATATTTAATAATTTTCCTCCTAAATTAATGGTTGCACTAGGATTAAATTTAGAAAAACTTTTTAATGTTGAAGCTTTTTATGCCTTTAGTTATATATATATTGGCTTGATGTCAGCAATCATGGCGGTTTCTATTACTGTTAATGTTTTCTCAAGAGAGAAAAGAAATTCATGTTTAGATTTTATATTTACGAAGCCTATAGACAGAATTTCATTATATCTTTATAAATTATATACATGTTTGACTATAATAATTGTAAATAACTTAATTATTATATCAATAGCATTAATAATATTTTTTACAAAGGACGAAAGCTATAGCTTGAGCTTTCAAGGTTTACAGCTTATTCTCTCGACCTTTTATACTCAGCTAGTATTTATGGCAATTGGTATTTTTGTTTCAGTAATGTTAAGAAAAATAAGATCTGTTTCAAATATAGCTACTTCTACAGGTATTATTGCCTTTATGTTATCTACATTAATGAACCTGTTAGAAAAGGATTTTATATATATATTTGCACCACTTAAATATTTTGAACCAAAATATATAATAGAAAGTGGTTCTTATGATACTAAATTAGTTATTTTTTCAATTATCTTATCAATAGTATTGATATTTACTTCTATGAAAAAGTATTGTAGTGAGGATATATCTTATGTGTAGAGCTAATAAAATTTATAACGAATGGAGGTCATTATGAATATTTACAAACAAGAATTAAAAAGCTGTTTAAAGACCTTTATACTTTGGACAATAGTATTGGGAGTTTTAGTAATAGCTGGTATGACAAAATTTTTAGGCTTTCAAGAATCATCAAGTAGTGATATGTTAGTTATTTTAAATTATATACCAAAGGTTATTATGGTTGCTTTTGGTATGTCTGAAGTAAATATTATGACTCCTGGAGGATATTACTCAGTGCTTCAGTTTTATGTTATTATAATTACTATAATTTTTGCTATAAAATTAGGTACTAATTCAGTTGCAAGAGAGAGTATAGATGAAACCTATGAGTTTATCTTCACAAAGCCATGCTCTAGATCATTTATATTAGCATTTAAAATTATAGCAGCATCAACTTATTTATTTGCATTTTTTATTTTAAATTTTATATTTTCTATAATAGCCTTTAATATTTTTAATATAAATAATACAATAATAAAAGAAATGCTTTTATTTTCAATTTCTAATGCATTAATAGGTATAATGTTTTTTGCAATTTCCATATTCTTGTCTGCATTAATAAAGAATGTTGATAGGGGTACAAGTATTTCATATAATCTGTTTTTTATTACATATATAGCTTCAGTGCTGTATGATGTTTTTGAGTGGCCTAAGCAAGTAGCTAAGCTTATTCCTTTAAGGTACTTCACAGCAGTTGATATATTATCAAGAAATTTTGATATTTCATCTGTAATTGTTTGCATATTAATTAGCATAATAGCTCTAATTTTAGCTTTTATTTGTTTTGAAAAAAGAGATTTAAATGCAGTTTAAATGCTTATAATAATAGGATGCAGATTCTGATTTCTGCATCCTTTATATTTTAATAATTATCCTTTAATTTTCTATTATTCTCTTTCTTCTACAACAATAATCTCTAAGCCTTTTTCTTCTATTTTTACAAGTTCATCTTCAACAGCATCCCAATCTGTTATTAAGGTGTCAAAACAGTTTATGTCACAAACCTTTATAAATGCTTTAACACCAACCTTATGATTAGGTAACATAAGAATCCTTTTTCTTGAATTCTCTATTACTGTTCGTTGGAATGTCGCTGTTTCATCAGTACCATTGGAGAATCCAAAATCTGAATCGATTCCAGCCCCAGTTATAAAACATATATCAAAATGCATATTTTTTACAAAGGCAGTAGCAAAGCTATCAACTAAAGAGGTAGTGCCATGCATACGCATTTTTCCTCCAGTTATGTAAACTGTTACGTTATCCCAATATTTAAGCTCATCTGCTAATGTTGCAGAATTTACAACTAAGGTATATGGAAAATCCTTTGGTAAATATTTAAGCATTATAAATCCTAATGAACCACTCGTTAAATATACAACATCATTTTCTTTAACGAACGTTGCTGCTTTTTTTGCTATAGCATCATAGTTAGGATAAGCTTCAATGTTCTTCATATCTCTGTATCTAGGTGGTATTGCATTTACATGATTAAGTTTAATAGCTCCACCATGAGTTCTTTTGAGTAATCCTTTTTCTTCAAGAATACGTAAGTCTCTTCTAGCTGATTCTACAGAAATATCAAATTTTTCTTGAATTTCATTTATTGAAATCCTACCATTATTTTTTATTATGTTTAATATTTCTTGATGTCTTTCTTCTATAAACATTTAATCATCTCCTTTGATATAATATAAATGAAAAATAAGTGTCGACCCAAATTTTTCATTATTTGTTATTAACATTATATCATAATCGGTAACAATGTCAATAATAAAAATTAATAAACATTAAATATAGTTAATAAACGTTAATGCTTTAAATAAAGAACATGAAAATTATAGACAGGCTATATTTTATATTGATAG
>JBPOHM010000192.1:0-1810 GCA_052035585.1 Bacillota bacterium | reverse complement strand
ATTTTAGTCGTCTCTTCAGATTCTAAACTAGAAATACTCCTGCATTTGTCTACCAAAGACTGTATTCCCAAAACCCCTATTGTGCTATTAAATTTATCTCCTGTGTCTAACCTTTTATCTGTCTCCTCAAAATCCAGAAAATCCATGTTTCCCCGCCTTTTCGTATAAATTACATCTTATGTTGCTTACTGTTTATCTAAATCTATTTCTGATATATCTATAAGTTTACCTAGTTCTTCCCAACCATCTGTAGTTACTTTTTTACTGTAGTTTGTATTTCCTCCGTTATTGTCCTCCTTTTTGTTCTTTCTCTCAAGAAATTTTACTTCGTCTGCCACTACTTCGGATATTTTTAATTTGTTGCCATTTTTGTCTTGTATTGTGTCTATATGTAATCTACCGACTACTGATACTAGCATGCCCTTTTTTGTATAATTAGCACAAAGCTCCGCTAATTTTCTCCAAGCTATAATCCTTATGAAATCTGCTTCTTCTTTATTATATTTCCTGTTTACAGCCAAAGTGAAGGTTGTTTTAGCTATACCATTTGACGTATAAATTAGTTCCGGGTCTCTAGTTAATCTTCCTATCAATGCTACAAAATTTGTCATTCCATTTCTCTCCTAACTTCAAATAAATGCTATATTAAAAAGTACCATTTACCTAAACCCGCTCTACATTCATATAATGTCATTACTTATTTTAAGTAAAAACAATACTCATTCGAATCGAAATCACTTCCTACCGCAACTATTTCATATTTATCAGTCAAAGTGAAAAAATCCAAGTTAATTCCATCTTCTATCTCGAATAGACAATTAGTGTTTGACAGCATAGCACATTCACTTGTGTCTGTGTAAGGTAATCCAAATACTTCCTCCACATTTTCTATACCATAATTTTCACGGAACCAGTTCTCCAGTCTCCTGATTAAGAATACAGTAGACTCGTCTGACCATTGTTTCTTAAAAGTTTTTTCGTCTATCTCGTTATCTAATAGAAACATCTCATATCTCCCTCTCTCTTTTTTCTATCTTTCCCCCATGTATTTGGCTTCTATGCCGTTCTCTTTAGCAAATTCTATTAATATGTCTGCTAAAGGATATCTATGGCAAAATTCGCCCTTCCTACAATAACAAGCTAAAGTAACTTCATCCCTGTTACATACTTCTAACCACCTCTCTCTTTTCTTTACTTTTGATATATCCATCATTCTTGTATATATTTCTAGATATTCTTCTATGCCCATACTTTTGTCCTTTATACCCCTTACCATATGCCATGTAGGACTAAATGCACGGTCTCCACTTTTAATTGTTACGTCTACTAAATCTGCTCCTCTGTATTTCCTTAATTGTGCTGTATATATCCTCATTCCGTATTACCCCCATTTGTTTCGATATTCTTTGACCTTACTTATTACCTCTGTAAAAAATTTAATCTTACCTTGTTCTCCCTTCCTTTCATGATGCTCTTGATAACCCTTTTCTAACCAACAAATAAATTCGTTACTTTCTGTCAAGTTGTCTAACATTGTATTAACTGTTGTATTCATAACCTCCATGTCTCCTAGTGACTCTACTGCTGTAACATAATCCATCAGTTCGCTACAAACTACCCTGTAAAAATGGTTTGTCGATTCTTTCCCATTTTCATGCCTGAAAGCCTCAATTAATAGAAAACTTAAAATATCTACACAGTCTTTTAGTAATTCTTTCTGTCCCGTCTCCATTTATGTCCCTCCTTCCTATTTCTCTTATTTAAAATATACTCTTGATTTTCATTATGTCTGTATCGTCTAATTCGTTTT
>JBPOHM010000171.1:0-1581 GCA_052035585.1 Bacillota bacterium | reverse complement strand
CTAACGTAACAGCAGACAGATTTGGATCAACAACAAAAGTTGAACCTCCTTCTGGTGCAACATTAGCATCATTGTTCCCTATTTTTACAGCTCCTCCAAATGTAAAAGGATTCTCAACCGAATTAGGGTTAAATTCATTCTCTACTACTCCATTCATTACATTATAACCATAAGCAGTAACTATATTTCCTTGATTATTAGTTAAAGCACAAACATTTCCAAGATTATCATAAACATAAAATAGTTCTCCTGCATAACCACCGATTTCATTGTAATTAGCTGATAGAATTCTACCTTTAGTGTCTGTAGAGTAATCTATTGTTAGGTTCTGTATTTGGTTCTGCTTTCTCGTAGCTTTCTCTATACCTGTTAGACCATAGTAGAAATTCCAGACTTCAGTTTGAGGTGGTGAGCCAAATTCAGTTATAGTTTTACTGTATCCACTTATTCTGTTCATTCCGTTATGCTTTTAAAAGACCAACCAATTTGAGTATTTTTTTAAATAGCACTTCATCATAATCATGATAAGTAATAACAATTTTTCTTGTGATAATCAATTCCTTTATTGTTACGTCGCCACTTTTCAGATTTCGCTTTTCCTTTTCTTGGTGAGTTGTAACTCCTGGGATTATTAGTGGAAGAGAAGTTAATTCTTTAGTACATTTCATAATTGAAAGATTTGTGTCTGTGTTTGTTGAAACTCTTTCTTCTGCTATTATTGCGAAAGGCTTAAGAATATTACTATTTTTATTTTCATTAACATAAATAATTTCGACTTTTTTAAGCTTTTCGTCATCTAATTGATAAGATATGCTATTAACTTCTAAATTCTCTATTTTTCCGTATTTTGAGGAAGTTGATTTAAATTTTGAAAATATATGGTTTATCTCTGTTACATTCTTTTCAAGCAATGGTGCGATAAAGTAATTTACCGTTGTCTTATGGTTAAATTGAACATAAATCATAGAGAGCACCAGAATTAATATAGAAGAAATAAGTATTGCAAATATAAAGGTATTTTTTTTCATATAAAGCTCCTTTCTATCCTATTAAACAGCTAAAATCTTAATATGCATAAGGTTCTGGCTTGCATGAACACTCAAATTTTCTTAGTTTTGCTTTTACTTTCTTACCATTTGGACAAGTATATTCTATTTCTGATTCTACTGTTGATTCGTTTCCTCTAGGGTCTCCTATTTTTGTATATAATATTTTTACATTTTGACCATTAATAACCACTACACATTCTGCAGTATAAACACCAATGCATGTCCATACATACCCTGGTGGACAAATTCCACACGGCCTAACTTCATCCCCTCCATCTTTATCTGTTGTATCATCTGTGGTTGGGGTGGTTGTACCATTAGTGGAGACATTACCCCAGGGATTGGGGATTACAACGTGCCCTTGCATGTAGACTGTTCCATCATCATTATTTGCCCATAAAGGTCCTATACCCATAAATCCATCTCTTGCTCTATAGGAGAATGGGTCATCAATATCATTTGGGTCATATCTTGTATCAATAGCTCCATTATTAGGATTAATTAGTACTGCTTTTGCCATATCTCCATCGTC
>JBPOHM010000226.1:0-2492 GCA_052035585.1 Bacillota bacterium | reverse complement strand
GTGTCTTTAATAAAAAAATGTGATTGTATATAAACAGAAACGCGTATATGAAAAGAAAAATTAGAAAATTATATAAAGGAATTAAAAAATAAATTAGTCTATATGACATCATGATTCAATGATGAGTATTTATTTAGGGAATTCCCATCTATTAAGTCATACAAAGAAAAAGAAAATATTATGATTACTGTGTGAAGAATAGGGACATATCAAAAAAATAATGAAATGTTATTAAAAAGTTTAGAATGAATTGATTTTAAAGATCGAAAAGTATATATCATATGACCTATTGAAAAAAAATTTGAAAATAAGATTAAATGATTTTTTAATAAAAGACCTGATTTAACAAACAAAGTGATATTCACATGATCAATATATAATAAGGATGAATTATTTGATTATTACAATAGAGCGAAAATTTTTTGTCTTACATCAAGATGGGAATGATTTCCTATAACATATGGAGAAGCTGTCTATTTTTGAAATTATCTATTACTTAGTGATATATCATGAGCAGAAGATATGATTGACTCTTGAAAAAATGGGGAAATTATAAAAAATGATGATTATTTGTGATTTAGAGAGTGTTTTCAAAGACTTATAGATAATGAAGAAAAATTAAAAAATAAGTCAGAAGAAATTCATAGATTTGCAGTAGAAAATATGCCTTGGTCAAAATTAATTAAAAAAGTAGGCAATAAAATTAATCTTAACGAAATATAATATTTATTTAAAATATAAATATGAAGATATACTTTGATAAAAAAATAATCCAAAAAGAATACATAAGTTTTCTATGTCCTTTATTATGAATCCCGAACTTTGACATCCGATGAGAAGATAAAAAGCAAATCAAAGATCGATGTAAAAGAGGAAAATGATTATTAGAAATATCGGACATAAAAAATTGTGATTATGTTGTATATCCAAAATACTTCCTTTTAGATTATTTTAATGAACTTAAAAAATATGCAAACAAAGCACAAAGATACAAGAAAAAAGTTATTGTATTTTCTTATGGAGAGATTGATGACTATATAGATATCCAGGATAATATAATATGGTTCAAAAGATCAACAAAGAAAGAAAATCCCAATAATGAATACTGTTTACCACCATTTCCAGAAGATTTTTTGAAATACAATAACAATAATATCCCATTGATACAAGAAACACCATCCAAAAAATATTCTATAGGATATGTATGATATGCCGATTATTATAATCTAAGATCACGGTTATATTATGTAGGGACTAGGATTGTTTGATTAATATGTAGAATAAAATGAACTAAAAAAATATTAATGAAAATTAAGAACGATAGAATTTACAGTAAATTAGTAAATGCGTGAATAGGTAATTATTTTAGAGGTAAAGTGATAAGAGTTATAAAAAAACAAAAAAAATATAAGTTCAATTTTATACAAAGAAAGCATGCACTTACCACAGAAACTAAAAATGAAATGAGAAAACAGTATATAGAGAATCTTATTGAATCTGATTTTGTTTTATTAATAAGATGATTCTGAAATTACTCTATCAGACAATATGAAGCACTGAGTTTAGGAAAAATACCAATATACATAGATACATGAGCAAAATTTCCTTTTACTGAAGATATTCCTTATGATGACATATTTATCAAAGTACCGATATGAGAAATAGAAAAAGTTGAAATATATATTGAAAAATACATCAATAATCACAAAGGTGAATTGCAAAAAACACAAAAAAAAATAAGATTTTTTTATGAAAATTTTTTCATAATGACGGCTTATTATAAGAAAATAATTTCTATGTTATAATAGTTATTAAATTACTTTATTTACTTAAATAGAGAAATCATGAAAATATTAAAACAAATCGTTATGTTCTTCTCAAATATATTAAAATATATGTTTTACCGTACTTATTATGTTTTTTGAGAATCTAATAAATATAAAAGAATACATATATCCAAAACAGCCATATTAAATAATGCTCTCTTAAATGTTAATTCATGAACGATAGTAATTAAGGAACATGTGTTTTTTTGACATAATGTATGTATATTAACATGAACACATAATTATAATAAGTTTTATGGGGAAAGGAAGAGTTTCCCTAAAGAGGGATGCGATATAATAATTGAAAAATGAGTACGAGTTTGAAGTAATGTAACAATAATATGACCATGTATTATATGAAAAAATGCAGTCATTGCATCATGAGCAGTGGTAACAAAAAATGTTGCACCATATACTATTGTGTGATGAGTGCCAGCCAAGCTAATCAAAAAAATAAAGAAACCACTAGATTAATTCAAAATAAATATTACAAAAATCATATTTATATAATTTTGATAATGATATTTTCTTTTTTTCATTAGTAAATATTTCATATCTATAGCGTTTTTTCAAAAGAAATTTAATAAACTGTTTGAGATGCCTTAAATTACTATTTTTATTTAAAAAGTGAAATTCTATTATTCATTTTTTAAAATTAAATTTATC
>JBPOHM010000321.1:0-1553 GCA_052035585.1 Bacillota bacterium | reverse complement strand
ACTTCGTTTTATACCGGTATAATGATATATAATTTTTTCATATTTATTTTTTAAAGTTAAAATAATAATTTGATACATAGTTTCGCATAAAAACGATTCATTTTGCTACTATGGCTACAAACATATAATATATTCATAATTGATCGACTCCTATCCAAAGCAATCACATATATAATCATTGTCATACCAATTGGAATAGCAAGAATAATCAGCCTTGTAGTAAATGTTTTTTTGAACAATTTTTAAATGTTATATATTTTTGAAAAAAATATGCAAATGTAAAACTGATAATAAAGGCTAATATTGCAGAATATAGATAATGAACTCATATAACATCTGTGAATAACCATAAAAATGCTAAGTCTATTACTGCTGCAGTTCATCATCAAATGGAATATCTTATTATTTTATATCAAAATATTTTTTTTATTATTCGTTTCATTTGTTGACAAAAATATATCAACTAAAACTAAAAAGTAATATAAATACTATAGTGAAAACCCTATTAACTGTTGTTTGATTCAATGCAAATATATAGTTTTCTGTAAGTAAAAATACTAACAAAAGTATGATAAATGTGGTTAAAGGTGTGCATAATAAAAATTTTTCTCATATAGATAAGTTATTTCTTCTTTGGATTATTATTCCTATAATTAAAGCGAGAATTATGAATATTGTGTTATAATTATCCATTTTAGTAAAAATACTTCCAAATACGGAAAATATTTCCCAGTGAATTTTGCTAGATATTCATATTCATGATTCTGATCAGGCAGCTTGATTAAATCATAAATTATAGTAGCCTTTTATTATCAAAAATGGTAAGAAAAAAAACAAAAAGTATAGCCCAGAAAGTAACCAATTATATCATTTGCGAAAGAATCATAATATTTGTTTTTTGAAATCTCTTTGTAGAATTAATACCATGAACAATGCAATTAATATTGCTGGTAAATATACGACAAATCAATCATTTTTAACATAGGATAATATAAATCCCGATAATAATCAAAGCGATATGTAGTCACAATCTTTTCTTTCCAAGTAATTTCGAAAAGCTCGAATTGTTATTATGCTATATGCTGCTGATGCTAGTTCCATATATCATTCTCCAGCGTGGAAAAATACTAATGGTAAAGATATTGTTAGTCATATAGGAAGTATAGAGTAAAAAATATTTTTAGTTTTTTGAAATGTTATACTGAATACAAATAACAATGTCCCCAAAAACACTAACCATTGTCGCATATTTATATATATATCATTGAATCATCACACAAAATTTGTTATCATAGCCTTGTATATAGGTATGTATATCGGATATCATAATCTTCATCTACCTAATATCTCATCTTCTGATCAAAATATTTTCACTCCACCATCTTGATATATGTGGTATGTAGGTCTATTTCGATTTCCGAAACTATCATCTGCATAGGTCGGGAAATGTGTGGTAGGAATAAAGGTTATGACGATAAATCCTAAAGTAAGTAAAGTAACGATGACGGTGAAGATTTTTTCCGTTTTGGAAAGCAATTTATAAGAATTTTTAA
>JBPOHM010000198.1:0-3211 GCA_052035585.1 Bacillota bacterium | reverse complement strand
ATCTAAGGCATCATTAACCTCACTATTCATAAACTCTCCAAGACTATTCTTTGGTTTATGAATCCCTGGTGTATCCAAAAAAATAATTTGAGCCTGTTCATCTGTATAAACAGTTTGTATTTTATTTCTTGTTGTCTGTGGTTTATCTGATATGATAGATATCTTTTCTCCTATCATATTATTCATAAGTGTAGATTTTCCAACATTTGGTCTACCTACTATTGTTACAAATCCTGATTTGAACATTATTTTGCACTTTTTTACCTTTCTTTTTTATTTTAGTTTATTTTATAAATCTTCTGGTCCAAAGCTATTTGGCAATATCTCTGATAGCTTATATTCTGTATAATTATCTTCACCTGTTGCACTTATAACAACAATATCACTACCAAACTCTCTTAAAAATTGTCTACATACTCCACAAGGGTATGAAATTTTCTGTAAGCTTCCGACAACAGCAATCTTCTCTATATCAGTATGTCCTTCTGATACACATTTTGCAAGAGCTGTTCTCTCAGCACAAATTGTTGGTGTATATGATGCAGACTCAATATTACAGCCTGTAAATATTTTTCCTGACTTAGTTAAAATAGCAGCTCCTACCTTAAATTTTGAATAAGGAACATATGCCTTCTCTCTTGCTTCTAAAGCTAACTTAATTAACTCTTTGTTATTCATGATTATATTTCCTCCTAAGATTTGATTTATTACTTCCAATCTTAATAATTAATTTCTGTATTTTTATTTATTATTTGAATCCATGTATTTCCTGGATTCAATTTTAACTCTTCATCTCCAAGCTTATATATAGTAGCAGATTTTTCTGATGCCTTACTCCATGTTATATCAATAGCTTTGCCATTTGTTATATATGTTCCTTTACCTTCTCCTACTACTCCAAGCTGAAGTCTTCCTTCATTATCTAGAACCTTCTTATCAACTGAATATATAATAATATTTTTAGCTGTAATTACAGCTTCATTATTTTCATCCAAATGCTTTTCATCATCCTTGTATCTAGTGTAAAGCTTTGTTTCTTTGTCGTATTTATACTCAGTAGTATTAGTTTTATTATATGTAATTTTTATGTTCTCAGCAATTTTTTCTGAGCTTAAATCTAAATCTCCATCATTAAAGCTAAATCCATCAAATTCTACATTCTTTTTATATCCCTTTGAATCAGCAAATTCTCTTAAGCTTTTTATATCTGTATATAGATTATGAGGAGCATATTTATTTGTTTTATTATATCTCCACATCTTTGAAGTATATAAACCATCAATATTTGCTATTGACAAGGAGCTTAATTTAGCAAAAGCATCATTACTTCCACCAACATGAGCAAATATACTGTTATGATTTTGTGCTAAATAAATCAAGTATGGACGAGCACTCCTCACAGGACCAATTCTTTCAGGTTCCTTAGTCTGAAAAACTGCTAAATATCTAGTAAAAGGTGCTTCAGCTTCAACCTCATAGACTACTTCAGCCTCACTGATACCTGCCTGCCATCTTGCCTTCGGATGATTATCTATAACAACAACAATAGGTCTGTTATTTAATAATTCTTCATCATATTTTAAACCATCAAGCTTAGACTTTGCTTTACCAATATCATCTTCAACAATTATTGGCTCTTCCTCTTCTTCTGGCTCTTCTTCATCTTCAATAATTACATTATCATCAATTTTAATTATATCATCAACATTTTCTTTTTCCTTATTACATGCTGTAAATGTCATTAATGTTAATATAAGGAATATAGAAAATGCAATTAATCTAACAGCTCTTTTGCTCATATTAATCCCCCATGTTTGTTAATTATTTAAATATTGTAAGTTTCTTCATTATTTCTTTTTCTCTTTGTCGCATTTCAGATTTTTCATCATCCTCCATATGGTCATAGCCTAAAAGATGAAGTGTACTATGCGCTACTAGATATAGCATTTCTCTTTCCAAGCTATGTCCAAATTCCTTAGCTTGTTCGATAATTTTTTCTGTTGATATAACAATATCTCCTAAGAGTGCCACATCTCCATCCATTGAGATATCATCATCTTCATCATCTAGAGGAAATGATAAAACATCAGTTTCACTATCAACATTTCTATACTGTCTATTTAGCTCTTTTATTTCTTCATTAGTTACAAAGGATACACTTACTTCATAATTTCCATCTAATCCTTCTGTTTCTAAACAGGTTTCAACAGTTTTCTTTATAGCTTCAATATTTTCATCGTTTATCTTCATTATATCTTGTCTATCATCGTATAATATATCAACTTGCATAAGTATCTCCATTCTATTTTTTATGTGATGTTTTATCGTAGTCCTCATAAGCCTTTATAATATCTTGAACTAATTTATGTCTTACTATATCACGTCTTTCAAAATACATAAAGCCAATTCCTTCGACATCCTTCAATGTCTTTATTACAGATTTGAGTCCTGATTTTTTACCATCAGGCAAGTCTATCTGTGTAATATCTCCAGTAATAACTGCCTTTGAGCCATAACCAAGCCTTGTTAAAAACATCTTCATTTGCTCATTAGTAGTATTTTGAGCCTCGTCAAGAATTATAAATGAGGAATCTAATGTTCTACCTCTCATATAAGCTAATGGAGCTATTTCTATTATTTGCTTTTCAACATTTTTCAAGAAATTATCAACACCAAGGATATCAAATAAAGCATCATATAATGGTCTAAGATATGGATCAACCTTATCCTGCAAATCTCCAGGTAAAAAGCCAAGCTTTTCTCCTGCTTCTACGGCTGGTCTTGTCAATATAATACGTTCAACTTCCTTTTTTCTTAAAGCATTTACAGCCTGTGCTACAGCTAAATATGTTTTTCCTGTACCAGCAGGCCCTATACCAAAGGTAATATCCTTCTCATTTATTAAATCTATATATCTTCTTTGTCCTACAGTTTTGGGCTTTATATTTCTACCTGAAGATGTTGTTATAATAACATCCTTTAACAGCTGACTGTAGTCCAAATTAGTATTATTCTTTTCCATATCTATAAAATAAGCTATCTTTTGTTCACTTATATCTTTTTCAGCTTTTATTTCATTAATAATGTTTTTTATTACATTATTAACTGCATCGACAGTCATTTGCTCTCCAATGATTTTTATTTCATTATCCCTTAATAAAATATTAACATTAAAGTTTGTTTTTATAAGCTTTAAATTTTTATCATGCAC
>JBPOHM010000263.1:0-1647 GCA_052035585.1 Bacillota bacterium | reverse complement strand
CAAGAGCTTGTCCTAATAAAATATATCCAATATTCTGAGATTTTAAAAGCTCTGAAACTTGGTCCTCTGTCAGATAACCCATCTCAACTGCAATACTTCCAAACATTTTATCTATTTTTTGTTGAAGTCTATGAACCTTATTAACTTGATCTGCAGTCATATATCCAGCATTAATTGCTAATACACCAAGCTTTAATCTAACACTTTTTTGATATTCTAAAACCTCTATCAATTGGCTCATTGTTATATATTCTTTATTTAATAAGAAGCTACCAAAAAATTGTGTATACATACTATTCACCCTCCTTTAGCAACTTACTTACAAGCTTTTTAACATCTTCAATAAAAACCGGCTTATGAATAAAATCAAAGGCACCAGCTTCTATTGATAATTTTAAATATTTTTGTGTAATTGCTGATGAAACAATGACAACCTTTGCTTGAGGATTAATATTAATTATCTCCTTTAAAGCATCTACTCCATTTATCTCTGGCATAATAATGTCCATAAAAACAACATCAGGCATAATTTCCTGATATTTAGTTACTGCCTCTTTTCCATCAACAGCAAATGATATATTTTGACACCCCATAGAATTTAATATATCACTAATTTGCTTTCTAATTAGTATAGAATCGTCGCAAATAAGCACTTTTAGTTCATTAACAAACATTTTCCCACCAACCGTTCTTTTATTTATTAACATAATATATAGTCACTATTTTATACTGTTTAGTGACTAATTGCAAGTATTTTTGTATATTTTGGCGAAATTTGTTAGTAAATATGGTTAATTTTAAATAAAAAAGCACAATAATTTTAATAGCTAGCTATTAAAATTATGTGCTTATATTTTATAACATAAAAATTACATTACATTATTTGTAAATGGTTGATTCTTTAATTTTTCATAGTATAAAGCATTTGTCGTTGCCATATATGGACCTAAATAAATATATATAAGTCCTAACGTAAATGGTATTAAAAGTATCCATCCCAAAAAGCTTAATTGAAGTATAAAATATTCCATCTTATGTCCTTGCATCATTTCTTTGCTTCTACCTATTGCTTCAAGAGGTTTTACATCTTCTTCAGCAAGTATATAAACAACCTGAGAATATCTAAATCCTGCTATTATTCCAGGTATTATAAATAAAAGCATCCATAAGGTAGTAAATAGCACAACTAAGATACCTGTTAGAACAATAAATATAAAATTGCTATATCTAGAGAAAACTATGCTTGTCGAAAGCTCTTCATTTCTAACAAATTTCAACATATAAAGTGCACATCCAACATACATAGGTGCTACTACAAATTGCATTACAAAATAAAGTATTCGTCCAGTTGGATTTTCGTCATCAATTCCTATTGTAAAATTTAAAATAGTAAAAATTGCAGCAATAACAATAACAATAATTAAATATGGCTTAATAATAGTCCATAAATTACCTTTAATGAGTTGTTTTGCTTCTTTCTTCAAACTTGCCCTGTCCATATTTGTCTCCCTTCAAATTTATTGTGACATTTATATCACATATAATATTAATATAATTAATTGTGTGTCAAAAGTCAAACTTTTATTTCAATATATTACAAATATTTACAATAACTGTATGTAAAAATCACCAATAGCTATTTAAATG
>JBPOHM010000042.1:0-11804 GCA_052035585.1 Bacillota bacterium | reverse complement strand
AATGACAATATAATAAAATGATTTAAAAGTATAAATAATATTTAAAATTAATTTATTAAAAGAACATTTTTTGAATAATTTCAGTCGATTTTCTTTATACTAACTTTTAAAGTGAAAAAAGTTGGTGATATAATGAAATTTACTAAAAATAAATTTGCAGCAATAACATTTATGCTAATATCTGCATTATCGTATTCGATAATGCAATTTTGTGTTAAACTAACACCAGATATACCCATTATGGAAAAAATACTAATTAGAAACTTTTTTAGCATGATAATAGCATTTATAATAATAAAAAGAAAAAAATTGTTGTTATTTGGTGAAAAGAAAAATCAAAAGTATTTATTTGGTAGAACACTTGGTGGATATCTAGGGATGAATTTATTTTTCATTGGAACTATGAAGGTAACACTTTCAGCAGCTGCAATAATTAATAAGCTCTCACCCTTTGTTGTAATGATACTAGCATATTTTTTCTTAAAGGAACGCATAACAAAATATCATATAATTGCCCTAGTGCTTTCACTTTTTGGCTCTTGGCTTGTTGTTAAGCCTCAATTTAATACAGCATTTATGCCAATAATACTTTTAGTGATTTCAGCAATTTTATCTGGTATTGCATTTACATCTCTTAGAGCTTTAGGAGATAAAGAAAATGAATATACGATTGTTTTTCACTACTCGTTTATATCAGTAATAATAAGTCTACCATTTTTGTTATTTAATTTTATATTACCAGACTTCAAAAGCACTCTAATTTTATTATCAGTTGGTATCTTTGCAGCAATAGGACAAATTGCATTAACCTATGCTTATAGGCTAGCTCCTGCATCAGAGGTATCTATATATGATTATTCAAATATTATATTTTCAAGTATAATTGGTTACATTTTTCTAAAGGAAAAGCTAGATTTGCTAGAAATAATAGGAATAGTTATAATTATTATTTCATCTATTATTGTTTATAAGGTCAATAATTGTAGGAAGCCTATATATTAAAAAACGGATATCTATTAGATATCCGCTATAGTCAAGCTATGCTTACATTTATTAAATTTAAATCGGAGCATTCTCTATTGGACTTGACATTATTATGTATGTTTCTGTATTTCCATAAAACTGAACCTTACCAACAAGCTCTTCTAGATGAGAAATTTCCTTTAAATATGCTTTTAAAATAACGCTATAAGGTCCTGTTACATGATGACATTCAGCAATTTCATGTGATTTTTTAGCAAATTCTAAGAATTTTTCCTGTTTTTCAGGTTTAATTGCTACATTCATAAATACACAAATTGGCTTGCCAATTTTATTTTTATTAACAATAGCCTTATATCCTTCAATTATTCCAGCCTCTTCTAATCTTTTAACTCTTTCCGCTACTGCTGGTGGACTAAGTGAAACTGTCTTACCTAAATCCTTCATAGAAATTCTTCCGTCTTTTTGCAATATGTCAATTATCTTTAAATCTGTAGTATCCAAATCTTCACCACCTTCGTCTAGTGTTGCTATGCATATTATATCATAATAATATTAAGTTAATCAAGCAAAAACTTTAATTATAAAAGAAAAAAATAAAAATTCTTGTATTTATAATTATGCTATAATATAATCTTTTATGATGTGATTTCATTTTTTATTAAAAATATAAGTATTTAGGAGGCTATTATGAACTATGTAAAAGAAGCTTATAAGGTACAAGCTGAAGCAATAATTAAAAATTTAGAAAAGAGAAACATGCAAGGCTTCTATGTCGATAATAAAGAAGAAGCTATAGAAAAATTTATGACATTAATTAATAAAAATGATGTAGTAGCTTGGGGTGGTTCAGTTACTATTGATGAAATAGGACTTAAACAAGTACTTGAAGAAAATAATTTTTCTGTAATTGACAGAGATAAAGCAAAAACACCAGAAGAAAGAGTGCAGCTAATGAAAAAAGCATTAACATCTGATGTATTTATCACTAGTACCAATGCTATCACAATGGATGGAGAGCTAATGAATGTTGATGGTAATGGTAATAGACTTGCAGCATTTTGCTATGGTCCAGATTCTGTAATAGTTTTTGCAGGTATGAATAAGGTAGTTCCAGATTTAGATTCAGCACTACCTAGAGTTCGTAACAAAGCTACAGTACCAAATGTTTTTAGAGTAAATGCTGAGTCTCCATGTCGCTATACTGGTGAATGCTCAGAATGCAAAGGTGATAATAGTGTATGCTGTCAGATATTAATTACAAGATGCTGCAAACCTAAAAATAAAATTAAAGTAATACTTATTGGTGAAAATCTAGGATTTTAGAATAATTTATATAATAGCTTGTTATAAAATTAATATAGCTTGAAATTATTACAAGTTTATAATATAATTAGAAAAGATTGTTTTAAATTATATACTTGGAAAACATTTTACAAAGAAAGGATTTTTTTATGGCGAAGGTTAAAATAACTGAAACATCATTACGTGACGGTCACCAATCTTTAATAGCAACAAGACTATCAAACAATGATATATTACCGATAGTTGAAGAAATGGATAAAGCAGGATTTCATTCTATGGAAGTATGGGGTGGAGCAACATTCGACTCTTGCTTAAGATTCTTAAATGAAGATCCATGGGAAAGACTAAGACAAATTAGAAAAAGAGTTAAAAACACAAAACTTCAAATGTTATCAAGAGGTCAAAACATACTCGGATATAAACACTATGCTGATGATATTGTCGAAAAGTTCATAAGAAATGCAATAGCTGAAGGTATTGATATAGTAAGAGTTTTTGATGCTCTAAATGATATAAGAAACATGAAAAAAACTATTGACACAGTAAAAAAGGAAGGTGCTCATTGTCAATGCGCTATTTCATATACAATTAGCCCTGTACATACAACTGAATTTTATGTAAACTTAATTAAACAATTTGAATCTGCTGGAGCTGACTCTATTTGTATTAAGGATATGTCTGGTATTTTATTACCATATAAAGCACATGAATTGATTACTGAAATTAAAAAAGCTACAAAGCTTCCTATAGAGCTTCACAACCACTGTACAAGTGGTATAGCTCAAATGACTATGCTTAAGGCTATTGAAGCAGGAATTGATATAGTTGATACAGCAATTTCTCCATTATCATCTGGAACATCACAACCTGCTACAGAGTCACTTGTTTCAACTCTATTGGGTACAGAGTATGATACAGGAATAGATTTAGATTGCCTTGGAAGAATAGCTGACTACTTTAAGCCTATTATGAATAAGTTTATAGAAAATAAAACTTTAAGCATAAAAGCACTTATGACAGAACCTAAAACATTGCAGTTCCAAGTTCCAGGTGGTATGCTTTCAAATATGATATCACAAATGAAGGACTTAAATGCTTCTGATAAATATGAGGATGTATTGGCTGAAATTCCAAAAATTAGAGAAGAATTAGGTTATCCACCACTTGTTACTCCACTAAGTCAAATGGTAGGTAGTCAAGCTGTGTTTAATATAATATCTGGTGGAAGATATAAAATAATTCCAACAGAAATCAAGAAATATGTTCAAGGCTTATATGGAAAGCCAGCAGTTGAAATATCTCCAGAAATAACTAAGCAAATAATAGGAAATGAAGAGGTTGTTACTGTAAGACCTGCTGACTTATTAGAGCCTGAATTTGAAAAGAATAAAGAGGAAATAGGTGATTTAGCAGAATCAGAACAAGATGTATTATCTTATGCATTATTCCCTCAGGTAGCTAAGGAATTCTTTGAGAAAAGACGTTTTAAGCAATATGAAAACTCTGAAAGAGGAACTATATAAAAAATAATATTTAAAGTCGTGAAATTATTTCACGACTTTTTAAATTTTTTTTGATAATTTACTCTAAATATTATATAATTGCTATATAGGCTAACTCATACTTTTTTCAACTGGAGGCTATTATGAAAAATATAGAAACTATCAAAAAAAGGTCTTTTAAAATACCTGCTTTTTTAAAAAAGCTATTAATACTAACACTTATTGTTTCATCAATTGTATTAATTATTAATATAAGAACAAAGCTTACTAAGCCTCTTGCTCATATAAAGCCAGATTATGAAAAAATATCTATTGTTGAAATATTAAATAAAAATGTTCTTTCAGAAGATGATTACAAGGTACTATTTTATCAAACAGGACTTGGAGCTAGTGCAATAGATAGCTTGTTACTAGATAAAGTAAATGGAAAAGATAAAATACTTAAATTTCAAGAAAATTTATTTAAGGATGTAAATATTATTTATCAAAAAATTACTCCTATAACTTATCAAGAAAGCTTAGTAAATGAAGATGGGAAATATATATATGGAACAGACTTAGCTCCATATGAAAATGGATATATATTATTAACAAGAGCAACCTACTCTCTAGGCTGGAGACATGGGCATGCAGCAATAGTTACTGATTCAGAATACGGAAATGTACTTGAAGCAGCTGTTTTAGGAGAGGATTCTCAAATTGCAAGCATTGACAGTTGGAAAAACTATCCTAATTTTATGATTTTAAAATTAAAAAATGTAGAGCAATCTGAATTAGATGAAATTGCTAAATTTGCAGTAAAATCACTTTATAAGGTACCATACAAATTAACTGTTGGAATTTTAGATTCCAAGTATAAAGAGGGTATCAATCCTACTGGAACACATTGCTCACACCTAGTATGGTATCCATTTAAAGCCTTTGGATATGATTTAGATTCTAATGGTGGCATACTTATAACTCCTCAGGATATTGCAAATAGTCCTTATCTTGAAATAGTACAGGTTTATGGTTTTAATCCTAGACTTTTGTGGGATAAATAATAAAAAAACAGGATATAGCTCCTGTTTTTTTATTTATCGTCTTCGTTAATTTCTGTTGTAGGTTCTTCTTCAACAACTTCATTGTTAAGCTTAACTTCTTTACCTTTTTTCTCAACACTTCCTATAGCCCATTTAGCCAAAGTCATTCTTTGTTTTCCATGTGGTAACTCTATAACTATTGTGTCATCGCCAGCTTTAACTATTTTACCATGGATACCACCAATAGTAATAATTTCATCTCCTACTGTTGCACTGTCTCTCATTTGCTTAACCTCTTTGTCTTTTTTCTTTTGAGGTTTAATAATAACAAAATAGAAAACACCAAACATTACAACAAGCATTATTATACCTGTTAATGGATTTGCTGAAGCTGTTGTTGTTAAACTAAATAAATTAATCATATTTCTCTCCTCCTCTTGTTTAGTCTACTTTGTAGCCATATTTAGAATAGAATTCTTTTTTATATTCCAAAAATCTATTTTCTTTAATACTTATTCTAATATTTTTCATTAGATTAATCAAGAAAAATAAATTATGAATAGTTGCGAGTCTTGCTCCTAATATCTCATTTTCTTTGAAAAGATGCCTTATATATGCCTTTGAATAATTTTTACATGTATAACAGCTACACTCTTTATCAATAGGTGAAAAATCATGAGTATATTTAGCATTCTTTATTGTTACTTGACCTGCACTTGTTAAAAATGCACCATTTCTTGCCATTCTAGTAGGTAAAACGCAGTCTGCCATGTCAATTCCACTTTCAACTGCTTCGAATAAATAGTCAGGACTACCTACTCCCATTAAATATCTTGGTTTGTTTTCAGGCAATTGCTCTACTGTATGATCTAAAAGCTCAACCATAAGCTCTTTAGGCTCTCCAACACTCAATCCTCCAACAGCATATCCTGGGAAGTCAAGCTCTACTAATTGATTAACACTTTCAGTTCTTAAATCCTTATACATACCACCTTGAACAATTCCAAAAAGAGCTTGATTTTCAGTATTCTTATGAAAATCCTTACATCTTTTTGCCCATCTTGTTGTTCTTTCCATTGAAGCCTTAGTATATTCATAGCTTGCAGGATAAGGAACGCATTCATCAAATGCCATCATTATATCTGAGCCAAGATAATTTTGTATCTCCATTGATTTTTCTGGGCTAATAAAGTGCTTTGAGCCATCTACGTGAGATCTAAACTCTACACCCTCTTCAGTAATTTTTCTTAGATTTCCAAGACTAAATACCTGAAATCCACCACTATCTGTTAATATTGGTCTATCCCAGTTCATGAAATTATGTAGTCCACCTGCTTCTTTAACAAGCTCATGACCTGGTCTTAAATATAAATGATATGTATTACTTAAAATTATTTGAGCTTCAATCTCCTTTAATTCTTCAGGCGTCATAGCCTTAACTGTAGCCTTTGTTCCTACAGGCATAAAAATTGGTGTTTCAATATCTCCATGATTTGTATGAATTATACCAAGTCTTGCCTTGCATTCATCTGATTTTTTTAATAATTCAAATTTAAACATTAAATTTATTCCTTTCGTGTTTCTTAAACTCCATAGCTGTAAAGCTTTATTTTATAAGCATTGCATCCCCAAAGCTAAAAAATCTATATTTTTCAATTACAGCTTCTTTATAAGCATTCATAGTGTTTTCCTTACCAGCTAGGGTGCTAACTAGCATTATTAATGTAGATTCAGGTAAATGGAAATTAGTTATAAGACCATCAACTATTTTAAATTTATAACCAGGATATATGAATATATCAGTCCACCCATTAGAAGCCTTAACATAACCTTTTTCATCGCTTATTGTTTCAAGTGTTCTTGTTGAAGTTGTTCCTACTGCAATAATTTTTTTACCTGCAAGCTTAGCGGCATTTATTTTATCTGCTTCTTCTTCACTTAACTCATAATATTCAGAATGCATAACATGCTCTGATATATACTCTGCCTTAACAGGTCTAAATGTTCCTAATCCAACATGTAAGGTAAGCTTTGCTATTATCACACCTTTATTTTTCAGCTTCTCAATAATTTCATTTGTAAAATGAAGTCCTGCTGTTGGTGCTGCAGAAGAACCAACATTCTTTGCATATACCGTTTGATATCTATCCTTATCCTCCAGCTTTTCATGAATATATGGAGGTAAAGGCATCTCACCTAGCTCATTTAAAATTTCTTCGAATATTCCTTCATATTTAAATTCAATAATTCTATTACCAGTATCTAATATTTCGGTAATTCTTCCCTCTAGAAGTCCCTCTTTAAATATAATTTCAGTATCTACCTTTGCTTTTTTACCTGGCTTTACAAGAGTTTCCCATCTCTTATCATCAATTCTTTTTAATAGTAAAAACTCAATAAGGGCATTGGTATCCTTTTTTACTCCATATAGTCTTGCTGGCAATACCTTTGTATCGTTTATTACTATACAATCACCCGAGTCTATGTAATCAACTATATCATAAAAATGCTTATGAGTAATGCTGCCATTTTGCTTATCTAATATCATAAGCCTTGAGTTTGTTCTATCTTCTAAGGGAGATTGTGCTATCAACTCCTCTGGTAAATCATAATAAAAATCGCTTGTTTTTAATTGTGTATTCATCATTTAATTTCTACTCCAGTATAGTAATGCTTGATAATTTGCTCATAGGTGTATCCTTCCTCTGCCATTTTCTTTGCACCATATTGACTCATTCCTATTCCATGTCCATTTCCCTTACCATCAAAATAATATACTGATGGAACAGTTGAGAGCTTTGATATACCAGTTGAAGAAATAAAGCTTAATGAGCTATTATTTATTGTTGATACACCTGATGATGATATTATCTGCTTACCATTTAATGAAACCCTTTTGTCATCAGGATTTACTTTATCAATATTAGTATTATTATTCTCTGTATTAGTATTATTATCTAACAATGACTCTGATGAGCTTAAATTGCTTGAAGAATTTGAATTTGAATCATCAAGCAAAGACACACTCTGTCCATCAGCTACGAAGCTATTTTCACTTATTAAATAAACATCGCAGTCACTTGTTACAGTAAACCATGTACTTGGTAATACTCTATATCCAAATGTACCTGTTATATCATCCTTTTTAAGGATAATATCTCCTACATCAGTTGATATTATACATTGCAGAACTCGACCGTTTTCTGAAACATCTGTTACTACAATGTTATACACATCATTTACATTAGGATTTTTAGTTCTTATACTGTTAATAGCCTCTTCTCGAGTAATTGATTTTTGCCATGTAGCCAGAGGCGTACCTAATGAATATGGGTCATCTACTCCCTTTAAATAAGGAATAGCTGTAACCCAAACATTTTCAGTGTTTTCTGTTCTTCCACCACTTGTTGAATGGAAAAAAGCAGTTATAACCTTACCATCATAATATATCATTTGACCATCTGTACTATCTACATATGCATTTGTTATTGGATTTTCAGCATAAACTCCACCATAAACCTGATCATTTTGATTATCCTGAACATCATATCCTAGCTTTGAGTTAGGATTTAAACTAGATACTGCATATGATCTTGCAGCAAGAGCTTGAGCTTTCACAGCCTCTGCAGGCCAGCTTGGTATAATCTCCTTTGGCAATACTCCATATAAATAACTTTTTAAATCAACCTTGTTTATAGAAAGCAATCTTCCTTCACTAATATAAAATGCAGCTTCACCTTTATATAGATTTCCATCAATTTTAATTGCATTGCGATTTAAATCATTATTATATGAGCTAAAATATACATTAAAATTGTTGTTATACATTAAAACTGGAACATTACTTGTATTTAATACAAGTACAAACTGATTTAATCCATTAAGCTTTTCACAGCTTATTCCATAACCAACAAGTCTGTCTCTAGCATTAGAAGCGTCTATTTCACTTACAAAGTTTCCAGCATAAATATTAAAGCTCCTACCATTATAAAATGGGTAGAAATTAATATTATAGCTAGCTGTTAAGCTTTTTGCATTTTCAAGTGCCGAGTTATAGCTTGTATATTCATAATCTGTTAATTTTAAATGATATGGTCCTATTATAGCATCAGTGCTTGTAGTTACTAAATATTTATTATTATAATGAGTATCTAAAAAAAACTTTAAGCTTTTTTCTAAAACAGCTATTGGTGTATCCTTGCTTTCTAATATATTGTACATATAAATATTCCCATAGCCTACTAAATCTACCTGCTCATTAGTTATTCTTGGATCTCTAATTCTAACTCTAATTTCTATATCAGAATCAGCTGCATAGCTAGTAGATACAAACATCGTTGTAAAAACAACTAAAAATAATAATATTCTATATATTTTTCTTCTCATATTTTAGCCACCTCTCATTTATATACAGATTATTTTAATACCTTTCAATACTATTCTAAATCAATTTCTATCTGTGCTTTTTCTTGCTTTTTATTAAGATGCTTATATGCTTTTTCTGTAACCATACGGCCACGAGGTGTTCTACTTAAAAATCCTATTTGCATTAAATAAGGCTCATAAACATCCTCTATTGTACTTCTTTCTTCTCCAATAGATGCTGCTAGAGTATCTACTCCAACAGGTCCACCCTTGTAAAAATCAATTATTGTATTTAATATTTTTCTATCTAGCTTGTCTAAACCTAATTCATCTATTTCAAGCATTAACAACGCTTTATCAGCTGTTTCAACATCAATTTTACCCTTACCTTTGACAATTGCAAAGTCTCTAACACGCTTTAATAATCTATTAGCAATTCTAGGTGTTCCTCTTGAACGTCTTGCAATCTCCTCAGCACCAGCATCATCAATTTCAATTCCTATAATTCCAGCAGATCTTAAAACTATCTGTTTTAAGTCCTCTGTTTTATAGTAATCGAGATTACACATTACTCCAAATCTATCTCTAAGTGGTGAAGTTAAAAGTCCTGCTCTTGTTGTAGCACCAATCAAAGTAAATTTAGCTAAATCAAGCCTAATTGAACGTGCAGAAGGGCCTTTACCTATTATAATGTCAAGAGCATAATCCTCCATAGCAGGATACATTACTTCCTCAACACTTTTATTTAATCTATGTATCTCATCTATAAATAAAACATCATTTTCATTTAGGTTTGTTAATATAGCTGCCAATTCACCAGGTCTTTCAATAGCAGGTCCTGAGGTAATCCTAATATTTACACCCATTTCATTTGATATAATATTTGCCATAGTAGTTTTACCTAGTCCTGGAGGTCCAGATAAAAGAACATGGTCTAAGGGCTCATTTCTCATCTTGGCAGACTCTATAAAAATACTCATCTTCTCTTTTAGCTTGTCCTGTCCTATATATTGTGCAAGCTTTTGTGGTCTTAGGCTAAATTCAAGCTCTTCTTCACCAGCGTTTATTGTGGAAACTATAATATCATTTTCTCTGTCAAGCTTATCCATTGTAGCTACCCCTCTCAACAAAATTATGTATATGTTAAATTACTTATTTAGCTTTTTTAGTGCTTCTTTAATAATTTGATTTTCTGTCTTTCCATTCATGTCTATTCCTTCTATAGCCTTTTTAGCTTCTGCTTGACTAAAGCCTAAGCTCATAAGAACTGCTGTTATATCATCAGCATCATTACTTGAATCAGTAGCTACAGATATTATATCGTTCATATTAACATTATCAAGTTCTTCTATTTTTCCGATTTTGTCCTTTAAATCTAATATGATTTTACTTGCTGTCTTCTTACCAATTCCTGAGACCTTTGATATTGCATTGACATCATCCTTAAGAATAAATAACTTAATACTATTTATTTCGTATGTAGATAGTATGGCTAGTCCAGCCTTAGGACCTATTCCATTTACAGATAATAGCTTTTTAAACATATCAATCTCATCCTTAGTTGAGAACCCATATAAAGCTATTATATCCTCTCTTACATACATATAAGTAAATACAGAGGATTCATCACCCTCTGATAAATTTTTTAACGTGTTAAAGGAAGTATTAATATAATACCCTATGCCGTTATTCTCTATTATTAGATAATCAGTACCCTTTTTTGTTATTACACCTTTAATATAACTAATCATATTTGTACCCTTAAACCAATGCAAATTTACTTTCTTGGTATCTGCTTTCTATTAAAATTCTAATAACCAACAATTCTAAAATCTTCACAAAACTTTAACGAATGAGCATGACAAATTGCTACAGCAAGTCCATCAGCTGCATCATCAGGTTTTGGTATTTTATCTAAGCCTAAAATAAGCTTAACCATTTCTTGGACCTGCTTTTTCTCAGCTCTGCCATAGCCAACAATTCCTTGTTTTATCTGCAAGGGTGTATATTCATACATAGGTATATCCTTCATTTGTCCTGCAAGCAAGTGAACACCTCTTGCCTCACCAATAGCTATAGCTGTTTTAGCATTTTTATTATAGAACAATTCTTCAATAGCAATAGCATCAGGCTTAAATTTTTCTATCATTTCTATATATGAAATATAAATATGTTTAAGTCTAAGCGGAAATGGCATTGATGGTTCGCTTGTGACAGCACCATATTCTATCATTCTAAATTTATTACCTATATATTCAATAACTCCATAACCAGAGATTGCAAGCCCTGGGTCTATCCCCAAAATTATCATTATTTTATCTGATTTCCTTTTCCTTATATGTAATAGTAATATCAATAAAATTACTATTGTCCATTATAATACAAATGTTCTATAATTTCAAGTATAAGTATTATTTTATTCAATAAAAGCTGATAATATCTATATTTTTTATACACAAAAAAAACAAGGCCATAAAGCTGACCTTGTTTTTAATAAATAAATTTATTCAAATATTACTTTAGCTTCATTTAAATTAAAATGGTTTATTTTTAATTCTCTGCTGTTTCTAATTTATCTTGAAGTAAGTTTTCATCAACCAACTCCACTAAATTATCAATTTTATCAATA
>JBPOHM010000015.1:0-5391 GCA_052035585.1 Bacillota bacterium | reverse complement strand
CTTTCACGGAGGTAACCCGGGTTCGAGTCCCGGTAGGGTCACCAAAGTGGGAGCATAGCTCAGTTGGGAGAGCATCTGCCTTACAAGCAGGGGGTCATAGGTTCGAGCCCTATTGTTCCCACCATTTTATAAAAGTACATTTTGGCCTGGTAGTTCAGTTGGTTAGAATGCCAGCCTGTCACGCTGGAGGTCGTGGGTTCGAGCCCCATCCAGGTCGCCAATAAAATATAAATTTATTTTTATGCTGGTGTAGCTCAATCGGTAGAGCAACTGACTTGTAATCAGTAGGTTGAGGGTTCAATTCCTTTCACCAGCTCCAAAAATTTATTATAGTGTACTTGGGAGGGTTCCCGAGTGGCCAAAGGGGACGGACTGTAAATCCGTTGGCAGTGCCTTCACTGGTTCAAATCCAGTCCCTCCCACCAATGAAATTCGAAATTTTGACAATAAATATCAGAGTCATTATATGCGGAAGTGGCTCAGTGGTAGAGCATCGCCTTGCCAAGGCGAGGGTCGCGAGTTCGAATCTCGTCTTCCGCTCCAAATTATAATAAATTTATTTGGTGTATGTGCATGTTGTGCGGGTGTAGCTCAGTGGTAGAGCCCCAGCCTTCCAAGCTGGTTGCGAGGGTCCGATTCCCTTCACCCGCTCCAAAATTATGCGCCTGTAGCTCAGCAGGATAGAGCAACGGCCTTCTAAGCCGTGTGCCAGGGGTTCGACTCCCTTCAGGCGCACCATTAAATTATAACATTGGGGTATCGCCAAGCGGTAAGGCACTAGACTTTGACTCTAGCATTCGTAGGTTCAAATCCTGCTACCCCAACCATTTTAATAAAAACTACATGATGATCCATTAGCTCAGCCGGCAGAGCACTTGACTTTTAATCAAGGTGTCCCGCGTTCGAATCGCGGATGGATCACCAATTTTGGAGGGGTACCGAAGCGGTCATAACGGGGCGGTCTTGAAAACCGTTAGGGTGAAAGCCCACGTGGGTTCGAATCCCACCCCCTCCGCCAAAGTATCCAAAATCTTTTTTAAAGAGTCAATGGAGAAGTACTCAAGTGGCTCAAGAGGCTCCCCTGCTAAGGGAGTAGATCTGATAAGGATGCGAGGGTTCAAATCCCTCCTTCTCCGCCATTATTAAGGGCCTTTAGCTCAGTTGGTTAGAGCGTCCGGCTCATAACCGGCAGGTCCGGGGTTCGAGTCCCTGAAGGCCCACCATAATTTTAAATATAATTATACACCATAGGGGTGTAGTTCAGTTGGTAGAACAATGGTCTCCAAAACCATGTGTCGTGGGTTCGAGTCCTGCCACCCCTGCCAACGTAAAAGAATTCACCGGGGCGTAGCGCAGTTTGGTAGCGCATCTGGTTTGGGACCAGAGGGCCGCGGGTTCAAATCCTGCCGCCCCGACCATAAAGAATATTTCTAAATACTACTTATTAATTGTATGGGCTTGTAGCTCAGGCGGTTAGAGCGCACGCCTGATAAGCGTGAGGTCGATGGTTCGAGTCCATCCAGGCCCACCATCAATATGACATAGTTCTTTAATAGAGCTATGTCAAAATAAATTTAAGGGCTTTTAGCTCAGTTGGTTAGAGCGTCCGGCTCATAACCGGCAGGTCCGGGGTTCGAGTCCCTGAAGGCCCACCATATATAGTATTTCTTTTTCAAAGAAATACATTTGAAATTTACGAAGTAAATTTCTTATGCCCAGATAGCTCAGTCGGTAGAGCAGGAGACTGAAAATCTCCGTGTCGGTGGTTCGATTCCGCCTTTGGGCACCATAATAAATCGTCTAATGCTGAATTTAAAATTCATGTTAGACGATTTTTATTTTGTAAAAAAATGGATAAAAAAGACGTTTCTTCTTGCTTAAAACATAGAAATTTGTTATTATTTGATTAAATAAAGATTATATATAAGGGTAAGGGGAATAAATGTATTATTTTTTAATGTTTTTCATAGCATATGCTTTGGGAATTGTTTTTTGTGTGCAATTCAATTTTATTTATATATTGATAGTAGCTATAATTTTTGCTATTATTTGTTCAATTATAAGTAAAAAAATCATTTCTAATATATTAATTGTACTATTTGTAGTTTTATCTTTTTTCACAGTTAAATATAATTCTAAATCAAATTTAGTAGAATACATAGACAATGATGTTCAAATTATAGCTAAAATTATTAGTGTACAAAGTAACAATGAGGACTCTAAATATATTGGTTATAACGCACAAGTAATTAATGTCAATAGTAAAGATATAAGGGAAAAAACTCTTCTTTATATACCAAAAGAAACTGCTATAGAATTAAATTCAATAGTAAGACTTAATGTAAATATAGCTGAGATAAGCAGTAATAAAAATAGAACGCTATTTAATTATAAGGATTATCTAAGAGCTAAAGGTGTGTTTGTTAATGCCTTTTGTAATGGTGAGGTAGAGATAGTCAAGCATAAGTATTCTATTTTTAATAGCTTTTCTAATTTTTGCAGAGGAAATATAGAAAGATTATTTAGAAAATATATGAGTGAGGAAAATGCAAATACTGTTTTATCAGTTATACTTGGTGATATTAAATATTTGGACAAGGACTATTATAAGGATATACAAAAAACTGGACTTGCTCATATTTTTGCTATTTCTGGGACTCATGTTGTTATTATATATGCTACGTTTTTTAAATTCTTTAATTTTATAGGATTGCAAAGAAAAGCATCTTGGTTTCTTTCATGGGCACTTCTTTGGATTTATGGTTTAATTATAGGATTTCCTGTTACAGTATTAAGAAGTCTTTTGATGTTTAATTTTATATTTGGTTCAGAGCTTTTGTATAGGAAGTATAATTCCATTAATTCATTAGTCATATCAGCATTTATATTACTTATAATTAATCCATATTATCTATTTGATGTTGGATTTCAATTATCATATATGGCAGCACTTTGCTTGCTTGTAAATAATAGAATAATTAAGAAGAAAAGAGTAGGTTTAAGTAAAGATAGTGAAGATAATGTAGCTAAATCATTATGGAAGGTTATAACTAATATAAAAAGTAATATACTTGAAAATATGTGGTTATATGTGTTTGTTCAGGCTTTTACATTGCCTATAATGTCTTATTATTTTAATTATGTTTCTATTGTAGGAATAATTTTCAATCTATTAATTGTTCCATTATTTGATAAAATAATAATCTTTGTATTTATAATTATCCCTATTAGCATAATAAGTCCTTATACAGTTGTGTTACCATTAAAGCTACTTGATTATATTTTAAGCACTGTTAGTTATCTTATAAACATAGGCTCAAAGCTTAATATAACAGGTCTTGAAATTAGCTCAATGAACCTTATTAGTGTGATTTATTATTATGTATTTTTAGCTGCAATTCTTTATTTTATAAGTATTGATAGCTTAAAATATAAGAAATTTATTTTTTCTGCAATTTGTATATTTTATATTATTGATTTAATAATAGTTCCTTTGAGGTTTAGTGGTCTAAATCTTGATGTGATTGATGTAGGACAGGGTTTGTTTTTAAATTTAAATTTCAAAGGCAATAACCTAATATTTGATGTAGGTAGTAATAGTAAGGATATTGGTAAATATGTTGCAGTTCCTTATATGGTTAAGCATGGGAGAAAAGATATAGATGCTGTATTTATTAGTCATTTACATGAGGACCATTATAGTGGATTAAGAGATTTACTGGTAAATTGCAAGGTTAATAAAGTATATACATCTAATTATAATAATTTAATAAATACTGATTATTTAACATTAAATACTAATCAAGTGTTTTATTTAAAAGACAAACTAAGTAATACTGATTTAAAAATCAAGGTGCTATGGCCTGATAAGGGATATTATACTGAAAATGAAAATAATATGTCTAATGTATATTTAGTTCAATATGCTAATGTTAAAATACTTATTACTGGTGATATTGAAAAGGAAGTAGAGAATTTAATTTTAGATAGAATAGTAGATGTAGATATTGTGATTGTTCCACATCATGGTAGTAAAACATCATCTAGTGAGGAATTTATAGATAAAATAAAGCCTGAAATAGCAATATTTAGTTATGGTAGAAATACATATGGAATACCATCTCAAGAGGTTATAGATAGATATAGAGGTGCTGGTTCAAAAATTTTATCAACTTTTATTGACGGGGAAATAAATGTTATGGTAAATAACGATAAAATATATTATAATACTTATACAGGCAATAGCTCTGATAGCATGAAGGATATATATAATTATAATATAATCCTGAAATTACAAGCTTTTATTGTAATAATATTAATAGTTTTCTTTGCTAAAGGGTATGTAAAAGATAAAAGTGTTGAAAATTTGATTTAGGGGAAGTTATTTATGAATTATAGGGTACTAAAAAGTAATATTAAAAATGATAATTTGTTTAATTTTATAGTCTTATATGGTGATGAGTTGTTTCTTATTGATGAGTCTGTTAAGGCTATCATAGATAAATACTTGTCATCAGATTTTAGGGAAATGAATTTTAATAGATTTGAGAATTTAGAAGATGAAAGGTTCAATGATTTTTATGAGACTGTTAATACCTTCCCTTTTATGTCTGATAAAAAGGTTATAATAGTAAATGATAGTGAGTTTTTAACTTCAACTGGCGGTATTGATAAAAAATATGAAGAAAGATTGATAGAACTAATTAGTAGTAATAATTCTACATCTTTAGTTGTATTTTTATTAAAAAATAAAAAGCCTGATACTCGTAAAAAGCTTCTAAAGCTATTGAAGGATAATAATGCTTTGTATGAAATTAATAAGCTTGAAGAGGGAGAGCTTGCAGCATGGATAATTGAAGGCTTTAAAAATAAAGGTGTTAAAATTAACGCATCTAATGCAAATTATATAGCATTAAATTGTGGATATTTAGATTATGAAAGTGTAATTACTTTATATGATGTAAATAATGAAATCGGCAAGATTTCCTCATATAGTATGAGTAAAAATACTACTGATAAGGATATAGAGGTATCAAGAGATGATATTGATTTATTGCTTACTAAATCTCTTGATAGTAATATTTTTAAGCTTGTTGATTATATTTGTGAAGGGAAAAAGGATAAAGCTAATGTTATGCTTGAAGATATGCTTCAAAATGGGGTTGCAGAACAGTTTATAATTCATATGATAACAAGGCAGTATAGAATGATTTATGAGTATCAAGTCTTATCTAAAAAAGGATATTCTATGAATCAAATTATGGATACAATGAAAATAAAGAAATTTATTGCTAGTAAATTAGCTGCAATAGCTCGAAATTTACATATAGAGAAAACAGAATTTATAATTGAAAAGCTTCTAGAAATAGATAGAAAGATAAAAACAGGTTA
>JBPOHM010000022.1:0-11834 GCA_052035585.1 Bacillota bacterium | reverse complement strand
AGTCATCGAAAGGATAATGAAAGATTTTATGCTGTTAGAACATTTTACTCCTTTGATGATTTTTCAAAGCAATTAAGTATATACAATAAAAGAGATTATAACAATTTTCCTATGAGACCATTAAAATAGCGTTCACCTAAAAAAGTATTAGATGATTTTTTTAGTGCTAGAGTGTAACATATGTTTGACAAACCTACAAAATATTTTCAAAAGCAATCGACATACCTTGACCGCCACCAACACACAGTGTAATCAAGCCTGTTTGAGCATTTCTACGCTTCATTTCATAAATTAATTTTGTTGTAAGAACAGAGCCAGTAGCTCCAGTAGGATGACCTAAAGCAATCGCACCACCATTTACATTTACCTTATCCATATCAAGATTTAATTCTTTAATTACAGCTAAGCTTTGAGCAGCAAAAGCTTCATTTAATTCAATTAAATCAAAATTAGATAAACTCATGCCTGTCTTTTTTAATAAAAGCTTTGTTGAAGGCACAGGACCTATTCCCATTATATCTGGTTCACAGCCTGCAGATGCCCATCCTATAACTCTTACTAATGGCTTTAATCCAAGCTCCTTAGCCTTTGCTTCACTCATAAGAAGAACTGCAGCACCGGCATCATTTATAGTTGAAGAGTTACCAGCTGTTACTGTACCACCATCCTTAAATGTAGGTCTTAATTTTGCTAAACCCTCTAAGCTCGTATTTGGCTTTATACCTTCATCTTTTGTAATAGTTTTAATTTCCTTTTTAATCTTAACTTCTATTGGAACAATTTGCTCGTCAAAATATCCATTTTCCTGAGCTATACTTGCCTTTTTTTGACTATTATAGGCAAACAAATCTTGCTCTTCTCTACTTATAGAGTATTTTTCTGCTAGTCGCTCTGCAGTCAATCCCATACCTTCAAGTAGGGAAGTCAATAAATCCTCAGTTTTATGGTCACCCATTCTAAGTCCCTGTCTTGCATTTCTAATTACATATGGGATTCTTGTCATGTTTTCCATGCCACCTGCAAGTATTATGTCATTTTCACCTGAGCTTATTAGTGATGATGCAAGTGAAATACTTTTTACACTAGAAGCACAATTTTTATTTATTGTAAATGCTGGAACACTTATTGGAAAACCAGCCTCCAATAGTGCCTCTCTAGCTGGATTACCCTTTGGATCAGTTCCAGATATATTACCAATTATAACCTCATCTATTATTGATGGATCAATGCCAGCTCTTTTAACAGCATCCTTCATTGCCAAAGCTCCTAGAGTTTGTGCCTTTAAATCTGAAAATGCTCCCATAAAGGAACCGATAGCTGTTCTTGCTGCACTGACAATAACTACTTTATTATTCATACTTACCTCCGATTATTGTAATAAAAAATGGTTGTCATGCTATTATGAGTTTTTCTAGCTTATAATATTATGTAAGCTCATTAACAGCAGAAACCATTTTTTATTTATATGCTAAACCTAATTTACTATAATGTCCTTTGATGCTAAACTATCTAGTAATTCCTAAAATCTCTTTTGCCTCATTAGGTGTTGCTACTTCGTTACCAGCCTCTCTGATTATATTAGCTGCTCTTTTAACTAGTTGTTCATTTGTTGCTAATACACCAGGTGCAAAGTATAGGTTATCTTCAAGTCCAACTCTTATATATCCACCCATAGCTATTGCTGCTAGCATTATTGGAACATGTTCTTTACCTATTCCAAATGCTGACCAGGTTGAACCCTGTGGTATTAAATTTTTTAAATAAACTAAATTTTCTACTGTTGCTGCAGTACCACCTGCTGCTCCAAGTACAAATTGATAATGTTGATTTCCTTTAAGCACTCCCTTTTTAAGGTAGTACATTGAATTGTATATCATTCCTGCATCGAATATTTCAATTTCAGGCTTTACATTATACTCTTGCATTGTTAAACCAAGCTCTTCTAAAAACTTTGGATGATTTATAAACAACGAATTATGCATCCAGTTCATACTTCCACAGTCATATGAAGCCATTTCAGGTCTTATAGATTTTAAATGTGCTTGTCTTGTCTCATCTGATGCATAAATATCACCTGATGTTGTACAGTTTATTATAATATCACATTTTTCTCTTATTAGTCTTACCGTTTCTTCAAATTTAGCTTTATCCATTGTTCCATTTCCATCATCATCTCTCATGTGAAGATGTGCTATAGAAGCTCCAGCAAGATAGCACTTGTAAACATCATCAGCAATTTCCTGTGGAGTCAGTGGAATATTAGGGTTTTGTTCCTTCTTAGGCCAAGCTCCAGTAGTTGCAACAGTTATTATTGTCTTTGCCATTATAGAACGCCTCCCATTGCAGAATATTTTTGAAGAACAGAGGTTCCTTTATCAGTTAACTTAACATATCTTCTAAACATACCTGTTTCTTTTACATATCCTCTTCTTGCTAAGTGAGAAATCATACTAGACATTTGAAGAGAGCTCATGCTGTATTCTTTTGCAAATGTACCGATTTTCTCAGGGTTTTTATTAGCAAGCTCAATAAATTTGATGTACTTTGTATTTAAATTATCTTCTAAAAGCTTAACTTCTACATTATTTAAAGTTGGTAATACTTCCTTAGCTTTTTCTGTAATTGTGAATGTAAAGAATTTACTACCTCTTAAACCAGCTCTTTCGATGTATCCACCTCTATCAAGCTTCTCGATTGAAGAACTTGAAGCCTTTGAGTCAAGCCCTAAACCATCATTTATATCAACAAGATATTGATGTCCTAATCTTATCATGTCTAAAACCTTAATATCTAACTCATCTAATTTAACCTTTTCACGATTGTCCTTGTCAGCCTTTCTGTTCCATTCTGCTTTTCCATAATAGTTAGCAGGAGTAAACAATGCAACGATTATTCCAACTATTAATGAAACTAAGAATCCAACAATTGCCATATGTGTCCATTGTCCTATATTGAATATGCCTGTAAGCTCTGTTATTGTTAACACAACCATTGTTAACATACCTGCAAGTGCTCCCCAATATGCTCCCTTTGAATTAAATCTAGGCCAGAAAGCACCAAGTAATAAAAGAACAGCTGGAGGTGTAAGCCATGCATTAGCAAATGCAAATAAGTAAGTAGGTCCACCAGGGAAGAATGTCATTATCCAAGTAACTACTATAATCAATGCCATTGAAACCTTACTTGCTTTAAGCGTTTTTTTAGGTGAAGCTTCTTTATTGATCATTCTTTTGTAAATGTCACGAGTAGCTGTTGATGTTGCACCCATTGCAGATGTTGAAGCTGTTGATAATGCAGCAGCAGAAGCACCAACAATAAATAATGAGCCTAATAATGGAGGAATTGTTTTTGCTATAACACCATATGCTGCTGTATGAGCAACCTTACCACCTAAAAGTGCAAATGTCTCAGGCATTATAGTTCCAGCATAAATTCCTATTAATGAAAGAGGAATCATAAATACAATTATTAAATATATTGAACCAATTGTGTATGACTTTTGTGCAACCTGTTCACTTCTACAAGAAGCCATCTTTATCAGTTATAACAGCACCATCAAGCTGTTCTACAATCATCCTATATACATTGTTGTCCAACATTTTATGCACTTCCTTTACTATAAGCTAAGCTTTTTATAATTGAATTAATTATATAGCATTTAAAAAAAATATGCTAATAAAAAATAAATATTTTTATTTACAAGATTTCTATAAATTACATTTCATTTGGACATTTAACAAATATAAAAAATAAAATCAATATAAATTTTTATTTTATTATACTCACATATTAATTTTTATTGTAAACTTTTGTCATGAAAATAATCTAAATATTTAGATATATGTGTGCATTGGAGGGTAATATATGAGTATATTATCAGAACTACAAAACATTGGGAAAGAAATAGAACAAAAGCTTTTACAAGTAGATATTGACACACCAGAAAAATTAAAAGAGATTGGAAGTAAGCAAGCTTGGTTAAAAATTAAATCAATAGACCCATCTACCTGCTACAATTGCTTATGTGCTTTAGAAGGAGCAATTCAAGATATTAGATGGCATCATTTAGAAGAAGGTGTAAAACAAGAGCTAAAAGAGTTTTATAATAGCTTTAAAATATAAGGTGCATGATTCAACTTCATTGTTAGAGTCAATAGCTAAAATGAAAAAAAATATTTTATAAAAAAATCTCCTCACCAATTTGGTGAGGAGTATAAAATTTCAATATGTTTGGCGGACAGGAAAGGATTTGAACCTTCGCGACACGTGAGCGTCCTACAAGCTTTCCAAGCATGCCTCTTCAACCACTTGAGTACCTGTCCGTAATATTATTTATATAACTTTAACTTTTATAATTATAGCATAATATTTTGATTTTGCAATATTTTTTTATATAAATAGCTTATCTGCTTCTAAAAAAATATAGCAAGAAAAAATCTCAAGTGAATATTTTCTTGCTATATTTCTACTTAGCTACCTTCCCCTATTAGCTTTTCAACATTATACAAACCGTCTAAAACTAGCCAGTTTTGTGGGAAAGGGGACATAATAGTCCAATATGCTGCCCCTTGAATATCATATTCTTCAATTAAATTTAGTTTAGCTTCTATGCTTCTGGCATCCTCAAACCATACAATATGCTTATTACCTTCAATATCATAGTATGTAAAAAATGGAGTCTGTGCTTCTTCATCAAATTCTATAATAGCTCCTGTGTCTCTTGCTAAATCAACTGCTTCAACATTGTTTAAGGATTTTGCTGCACTGCCTTCAACAAAAGGTAGTGTCCAGTTATAACCATAGTTTGGTATGCCTATTAGTAGCTTTTCATGTGGAATTTGAGTTATAGCATAATCAAGCACACCTCTAACCTTATTTATTGGAGCTACTGCCATTGGTGGACCATATGTATAGCCCCACTCGTAGGTCATTAGAAGTAAATTGTCTGCTATTTCTCCTAAAGCCTTGTAATCATGTCCTTCAAAAATTAATCCAACCTCATCCTCAGATTCCTTTGCTGCAAGAGCAACTGTCACTTCATATCCAAATTGATGAAGAGCTTCAGTAAGCTTTCTTATAAAATTAGTAAAATTATCTCTATCATCCTTAGTTAAATACTCAATATCGACATCTATACCCGTATAATTTTTTTCTTGCATTTTTTTAATTATGTTTTGTATTAAAATATCTTGAACCTTTTCATCCTTAAGCATCATGCCCGCTTTTACACTATTAAAGGTTCCATCAGCATTTATAGTAGTTAATAGCATTAATGGAGCAACATTATTTGCTATAGCTGTTTCTATTAATTTTTCATCGTTTGGTTCAATTAAGCTTCCATCTAAATTAAAGCCATAGCTAAATGGAGTTATATTACTAAGATATGGCATAGCTTTAGCTAAAACATCATCCTTAATATGTGGATAGGTGTATCCATTGATTATAACTGATCTTTTATCTTCAAGCTCTAGGTTAGTCGTTACAATTACTATAGTTTGACCTATAACAAGTCGATTAGGATCACTTAATTGATTATCATAAATAATTTTTTCTGGAGTAGTATTATACAATTTTGCTATAGAATTTAAGTTTTCACCTGGCTTAACAACATGAATAATCATATATAATTCCTTTCTGAATATTTTGATAAATCAATATAATTATATGAGATATAAAGCTTATAAATGCAAAAAAGCTACCACATTTTATGTGATAGCTAAATAATTCAATTAACTTACGATGTCTTCTTTAAATCTTCCAAATCAGTAGGGCTTGGATTATTGTTAACATTATATGGGAAGTTAGGATTTTCATATCCCATTCCGATTATTGTTACATTTGCATAGTTCTTATTCTGTGCCAAATCAATATTCTTACTAGTTGTACCATCAGGATAGATTATACGTATTACAGGTCTAAGTGGATTTATTAGCATATTTTTAACTACAACACCCAAATTACCATCACTTAGATTTACAAAGGTACCAACAGGATAAGCAGCTATATTTTTCAAAAATGCTTTTAATATATCATAATCAAAATGAGTATCTACACAGCCCATTACATATTCGATAGCCTCATTTGGGAAACAAGCTCTTCTATAAGAACGAGTAGAAGTTAAAGCATCATATACATCTGCTACTGCAAGGATTTTAGCATAAAGTGGTATTTCATTACCCTTCAATCCATGAGGATAGCCTGTCCCATCATATCTTTCATGATGACATTCAATCCCTTTTATAACAGCTTCAGATACAATATGTAATTTTCTTAGTTGATTTGCAGCAATAGCTGGAAGCATTTTCATTACCTCAAACTCCTCTGGAGTTAGTAGGTCCGGCTTATTAATTATGTTATTAGGTATCATCATTTTTCCTAAATCGTGTAGCAATGCACACATCGCTAATTCTCTAAGCATATACTCATCTAATTCTAAGGTTATACCCATAGTAATGCTTAAAATAGCAACGCAAAGAGAATGTCTATATGTATAGTCATCATAGCTTTTTAAATCAATGAGGTTAATAATAATTTCCTCTTTTGATAAAATCTCTAAAACTAACTTCTTAGCCATTTTTGCAATATTTTCAACGATATGTATATTAAGTTCTCCACGTTTATTCTTAAAATGATTAAAATTCTTTTTTATATCAACTAAAATCTTAGCTTTAATCTTTTCGTTTATGACTTCTTCTGGAACAATGTCACTTGCGATCTCATCTTCTACATAAACGCCAACTATTTCATGAAATTTAATTTTTCTTATAAACAAATTGTTTAGAGTTTGTCCCTTTGTTAATAATGGCAAACTTAAAGAATCTGTTAAAGTCAAGTTAACATCCTTAGCTATAACCATATTCGGTTTCAATAGCTCTGTAGGAATAAATAGCATCTTTGCTACCTCTGTAAAAATATTAAAAGTCGGATACTATATTTTACAATAAATTAGAAAATTATGCAATAAAAAAATATAAATAAACATATAAATATAATATATTAATTTTGGAGGTGCTTAAATTTAAACACAAAAGCGAAGAAAAATTATTTATTAATATATAAAAAATAGAAAATTTATACAATTAATGTTAATTTTGTTTATGAGAAAGGGGTATGATATATGAGTATTTTCAAAGGTGCAGCTACTGCATTAATAACACCATTTAGAAATGGCTTAGTAGATTTTGATAAATTTGGAGATTTTATAGAATGGCAAATATCAGAAAATATTGATGCATTAGTTGTTGCAGGTACAACAGGAGAGGTTGCTACCCTAAGTGATATAGAGCACAAGGCTCTTATGACCTATGCTGTAGAAAAAATAAATAAAAGAGTTCCTGTGATTATTGGTACTGGAAGTAATGACACCTTGCATAGCTTAGAGCTCACTAAGGATGCAAAGGAAGCAGGGGCAGATGCAGTGTTGATAGTAACTCCATACTATAACAAGACAACACAATCAGGATTAGTAAAGCATTATACTTATATTGCAGATAGAGTTGATATACCAATAATAATGTATAATGTTCCTGCAAGAACAGGTCTTCATATGAGTGTTGACACAGTTGTTGAACTATCAAAGCATCCAAATATTGCAGCTATAAAGGAATCTAGTGGAGATATTTCATATGTAGCAAATATAGCTAGTAAGGTTTCAGATGACTTTTATATTTATTCAGGAAATGATGATATGATAGTTCCTATTTTATCACTTGGTGGAAAAGGAGTTATTTCAGTTTTATCAAATGTTATGCCAAAGCAAACTCATACAATGGTTATGGACTATTTAAGTGGTGATATTCATTCTTCTATGAATATGCAGCTTAAGCTATATGATTTTATCTCTGCTTTATTTATTGAGACAAATCCAATACCAGTTAAAACATGCTTAAATATTTTAGGCTTTGATGTTGGTGATTTAAGGATGCCATTGTTTGATATGAGTGAGAAAAATAAAGATATTTTAATAACTAGAATAAAGGAATTAGGTTTTGAGCTATGATTGCTAAGATTATTCTATCTGGCTGTACAGGAGCAATGGGTAGGGCTATGATAGATGCCTTGAAAAATGAACCTAGCCTAAAAATTGTAGCAGGAATTTGTAATTCTACAGATGTAAATTTGGATTTTCCTGTCTATAATAAATTTTCGAGCATTGCTGAAGAAGCAGATATGATAATTGATTTTTCAAATAAATACTTGCTAGATGATATACTCGAATATGCTGATAGAAAAAATTTAAAGCTTGTACTTGCAAGTACAGGATACAGTAGCTATGATGAGGAAAAAATATTTGCCCTATCTAAAAAGGTTGCAATCTTTAGAAGCTCAAATATGTCATATGGTGTACATTTGATGTTAAAGTTGACAGAATATGCAGTTAAGCTATTAGGAAATAACTATGAGATCGAAATTATTGAAGAGCATGGTGGTAAAAAAATAGATGCTCCTAGTGGAACTGTTAAGATGATACTAAGTACAATAAAAAATAATGTAGATTACAATCCTGATTTCATTTATAACAGAGAAGGCGTATTAAACGGTAGGAAAAAAACTGATATTGGAATCCATAGTGTGAGAGGTGGAGGAATTATAGGCAATCACTCTGTTATGTTTATTGGTGGTGGAGATATTATAAAAATTGAGCATATTACCTTATCTAAGGAAATATATGCTAAAGGTGCTATAAATGCAGCAAAATTCATAGTGGATAAAAATAAGGGCTATTACAAATTTGAAGATTTAGTCAAAGTAGTTTAATTATTTTACTTGAAATTCAAGTTTTATAGTAATAAGGGGGAAATTTTTTGTTAGATTCTGATTTAAGGGATTCATATACACTTGCTAATTACATAAAGAATTCAAAAAAACAAACTCCTGTTAAAATAGTATTGCAGGGAAAAATTAAAAAGGTTGATTTTTTAAACCTAAAGACTATAAAGTCTAAGGATATTGCAGTAGCCTATGGAGAATATGAAGAAGTTAAGCAGCTTTTATCCAAAAATAAAAAATATATAAGAACATATCATATTGAAGCAGATAGAAGAAATTCTGCTATACCACTTTTAGATATTAAAAATTTAGAGGCTAGAATAGAGCCAGGAGCGATAATAAGAAACTATGTAACTATTGGTAAGGGTGCAATAGTGATGATGGGTGCAGTTGTTAATATAGGTGCTGTTATAGGTGAAAATACTATGGTAGATATGAATGCTGTTGTTGGTGCCAGAGCAATTATAGGTAAGAATTGTCATATAGGGGCTGGTGCTGTTGTTGCAGGTATATTAGAACCACCAAGCAAATCACCAGTTATTATTGAGGATGATGTATTAATTGGAGCTAATGCTGTTGTTTTAGAGGGTGTAAAGATAGGCAAGGGTGCTGTAGTAGGAGCGCTTTCTGTTGTAACAGAGGATGTTGAGGAAAATACTGTAGTTGTGGGATGTCCAGCAAGAAAGGTAAAGGCTCGTGAAGAATTGGATGCTGAGAAGGCTGAAATACTTCCAGAATTGAGGGAGCTATGAGGGAGCTATATTTAAAGGATAAGGAGTATATTGCTAACACATACAACAGGGTACATCTTGTGCCTAAATATGGTGTAGGCAGCTACTTAGTTGATATAAATGACGAAAAATACTTGGATATGTATAGTGGAATTAGTGTAAATCTAGCAGGTCATTCAGAAAAATCAATTATAGAGGCTATAACAGAGCAAGCTAATAAATATATTCATTTATCAAATAATTTTATATGTAAACCAGCTGTTGAGTTAGCTGAAACCTTAGTAAAAAATACTTTTGCAGAGAAAGTATTTTTTACTAATTCAGGAACTGAAGCAAATGAAGCTGCTTTAAAAATTGCTAGAAAGTATGGTAAAAATAAAAACAAAAGCAAAATATTATCTGCATATAATTCATTTCATGGAAGAACAATGGGTAGCCTTTCCTTAACTGCTCAAAAAAAATATCAAGAAAGCTTTGAACCATTACTTGAAAATGTTGAGTACTTTAAATACAATGACTCTAATGACTTAGAGGCAAAGCTATCTGAAAATGTAGCAGCTGTTTTTATTGAGTTAGTTCAAGGAGAGGGAGGAATAGTTTTAGCAGATAATCTCTTTTTACAAAAGTTATCTAAATTATCGAAAAAGTATGATTTCTTAATTGTAATAGATGAAATACAAACGGGTTTAGGAAGAACCGGTAGGTTTTTAGCATATGAGTATTTTGATATTATACCTGATATAGTGACCATATCAAAGGGCTTAGGTGGAGGATTACCTATTGGAGCTACACTCTTAGGTGGAAGATGTAAGGATATTTTAACTATAGGTGAGCATGGCTCAACTTTTGCACCTAATCCAGTTTCATGTGCTGCTGGTCTTGCGGTTTTAAATATTATACTTAATAATGATTTTTTAGAAGCTGTTAATAAAAAAGGTGAGTATATCATTGAAAATTTATTTAATTTAAAAGATTTATTTCCTTCAATAATTAAGGATATTAGACATATAGGCTTGATGATAGGTATTGATGTAGGAGAATTTGCACAGCTAATTAAAGAAAAGGCATTTAAGAATAAGCTATTATTAAATATTACAGCAAATAGAATTATTAGACTACTTCCAGCATTAAATATTTCTTATGGTGAAATTGACAAGTTTATAGAAATACTTACACTTGTTTTTGCACAGATTAATTAGATTAATTATTATTAGTATTGTAAAATTAAGCCAGCCTTGTTATAATATAAACATTAAAACAATAGTGATATTTTGTAAGGAGGCTAGGTTATGACTAAGGTTTGGGCACATAGAGGTGCTAGTGGATATTATCCAGAAAATACAATGTCAGCTTTTCAAGAGGCTGTTAAACAAAAGGCTGATGGTATTGAGCTAGATGTACATTTGACAAAGGATGGATATTTGGTAGTATGTCATGATGAAACCTTGAATAGAACAACTAATGGTAAGGGCTTTATTAAGCAATACGATTTATATGAGCTAAAGCAATTAGATGCAGGTTCATGGTTTGATAAAAAATTTAAGGGTGAAAAGATTCCTTTATTAGAGGAAGCTATAGATTTAGTTAAGAAATCTAATATGGAATTAAACATTGAAATAAAAGCAGGTTCAATATTTTATCCTGGAATAGAGGAAAAGGTATTGAAAATGATTGATAAATATGGAATAAGAGATAAGGTTATAATTTCATCCTTTGATCATTATTCATTAGTTAAAATTAAAAGCATGGATAAGGATATAAAGACAGGAATTTTGTATTCAGAGGCTTTATATAGACCTACTGATTATTTAAAAACTACAGGAGCAAATGCTTTACATCCAAACTATATAACATTGACAAAGGATATTGTTGAAGAGGCTCATTCATTAGGAGTTGAAATTAACACCTACACAGTTAATAAAGAAGAGCATATAAGAATGATAAAGGCAATGAACGTAAATGCTATTATCACAAACTATCCAGATCTTGCAAAAAAAATATTATCAGAATAAAAAAGGGAGCAATTAAGCTCCCTTTTCTATCTTATGTAACCTATCATATAATTATCGGCTAATTTTTTCAATCCAAAGGATGGATAAAATTTGTTATTTACTTCGTCCTCTATATCTGTTAAAACAAAGAACATTCTTACATCAGCATACTTTTGCATAATTTCCTTAAATAGATGTGTTCCAATTCCACGCTGTTGATAGTCCTTGTCAACAATTATATCTTGCACTAATAAAACATGCTCTCCATCTCCAACACATCTGACAAAGCCAACAAGCTTGTTATCATCAAATGCTCCTAAAATATATAGTGAGTTGTCAAATG
>JBPOHM010000179.1:0-13053 GCA_052035585.1 Bacillota bacterium | reverse complement strand
TAGGTGCAGAAGTAGTTGTTACATCTGCTGCAAGTACCATATTAAAGCTACTTAACACCATAATAGCAACTAAAAGTAAACTTAAAATTCTTTTTTTCATAATACCTCTCCTTTGATTTTTTATAATATTTTGCATATGCAAACGATATTATATATACAATTTTATATTCAATAAACGAAAAAATCAAGTCATATCTTCGTTAAATAAATACCATAATCTGCTAAAATTAAAATAAAAATGGCAGAGATATTGCAAGTACTCTCACTTTTATTACTTACTACTTCTCTGCCAAAAAATATTTTTTATTTAATTAATATCCTATTTTAACTATATTGATATCTTCAATAAAATTATTTGCACTATACATTATTAATATATCGTCAAATTCATACTTTCCCATAATCTCGCTAACCTTATTTGAATTAAAACGAAGGTCAAGTACATAAACCTCATCATAGCTATATGTTAAATATGGTACAAATGAATTGCCAAATGAATCTTTAAACACTAAAATTCTTGATTTATTTTCCTTATCTACAGAAGCCTTATTAGTGATTATTGTTAAGTCATTATTTCCATATAAAAATGCTGCATATTTATCACGAGTTTTAAACTTCTTATAATCATATATATCTGAATACTCTTTATCAGCTATTTTCATTTTTTCAATATTTATATCATAATAGATTATTTTATCATAATCAGAATTAAATTTCTTCGCTTTTGAAAAATATGTTCCTAAGAACCACTCAACCTCATTAGAACTTAAGTCTTCTAACTTTACATACTCTTTATTTAAACTTTTCATAAGCTCAACATATGAATAATATGCACCTAAACTAGTCCAATGATGATCTGTTTTATAATAAATATACTCATCCTTATGAGAGCTTAAAGCATCTATAAAATCTACCACTTTCACATTACTTTGTACTGAAAGCTTATTATATACATCATATATCATTTCGCCTTGATTAAATAGCTTTAAACCATATGGAAGTTTTTCCTTTAAAATCTCATACGAATTAGGTACTATAGCAAATGTAATGTTTACATTGTTATATTTCTCAATAAATTTCTTGATATTTTCTATGTTTCTATTTAGCTGCTCTTTATTTATAGTTTGTACCTTATCAAACATATAATTTTCCTTGCCATAGACAATACCATTATTTTCTGTCTTTCCTAAATAAAATTCAATTCTTGATTTTATATCTATCCATTTATTTCTCAATAAAAATTGCTCATTAATATATTTTTCGTACTTTGGTGTATATTCATTATTAAACAAAGTGTCTATAGTTAGTTTAGGTTTTTGCTGTAAATACTTATTTTCAAACTCCGAAAATTCTATATCTGGAGTCAATATATCCATTGCTGAATAAATGAGAATAAAAACAAAGAATATTACTAGGATAGGATAGTTTTTAAGCTTTTTTAATTTTATAATAAAGTCATTCATCTCATCCACCTCCTAAAACCTAAAATATAAGAATGGATTATAAGTTGCATCAACTAAATATGCTACTGAAGCTATCATTATTATTGAAATAACACAAATTTTAATCCAGATTGCATCCTTTGGAATTCTCTCATACCATTTTCTTATAAGAGGAGTGGATAAAATCCCTGCCACTATCATAATAACTGCATAATTTCTTATATAATATATAAAATCTATTCCACCTTCAAATGAGAATAATTTAGTGTAAAATACACCAATTTGTTTTAAATCTGTTATACTAAACAAAACCCAACCCATCATAGTCATAAAAATAAGATAAATATGCGAAAAAACTCTATGCTTGTCCAGTACATTCTTTTTAAATCCAGCTTTTTCAATAATTAATAATGCTGCATAAAACAATCCCCATAGTATGAAATTGTAATCTGCACCATGCCAAAAGCCTGTTAAAAACCATACCAAAATTAAATTAAAGTACATTCTAAATGGCTTTACCCTATTTCCACCTAAAGGGATATAAAGATATTCTCTAAACCAAGAGCCCAATGTCATATGCCATCTTCTCCAAAACTCTGTTGCTGATCTTGAGATATATGGGTCATCAAAGTTTTGTGGAAACTCAAAGCCCAGCATCTTACCAAGTCCTATTGCCATTAATGAATATCCGCTAAAATCAAAATAAATTTGGAAAGTATATGCTAAGATTCCAAGCCAAGCAAGAGGAGTTGAGATATTACTAAAACCAAGATTTTGCACCTCTGTCCAAAGCATACCAACACCATTTGCTATTAGAACCTTTCTACCAAGACCCATTATGAATATTTCTATTCCGTCTTGTATTTGAGCGTAATTAACCTTTCTTTCCGCTAGCTCAACATTTATATCTGTGTACTTCACTATAGGTCCTGCAATCAATTGAGGAAACAATGTAACAAATGCTCCAAAATTAATTATATTTTTCTCAGCTTTTACATTACCTCTATATACATCAATTGTATATGACATTGTTTGAAATGTATAAAAGCTTATTCCTAAAGGTAAAATTAACTTCAAAAGCTTTATATCAAGTCCAAATACTGCATTGAAGCTTGACACAAAGAAATCATAATATTTAAAGAAAAATAACATGCCTAGATTAAAGCATACTGATGCTAGAAGAGCCAATCTACATATCAGCTTATTACCTCTGTTATTTTCTATTACCTGCCCTGTTGTATAATCTATCATTATTGAAATTATCATAATGATAAAGTATTTCACTTCTCCCCACGAGTAAAAAATTATACTTGTGATTAATAAAAATAAATTTTTGTATTTATTTGGTATTAAATAATAGAATAATAATACTACAAATAAAAATCTAAATAAAAATACTATACTGCTAAATACCAATTCCCTCTAAGTCCTCCATCCAAATTTTTACTGAAGCATCGCTTGGCATTCTAAAATCACCTCTTGGAGATAAGGAAACTGAACCTACTTTTGGTCCATCTGGCATACATGAACGTTTAAATTGCTGAGAAAAAAATCTACTGTAGAAATTTTTCAACCATTTATAAATAGTTTCTGAATCATAAACTCCCTTAAAGGCTATTTTCGCTAAAAAGAATATTTTTGACGGCCTATATCCAAACTTCAACATGTTATATAAGAAAAAGTCATGTAGCTCATAAGGCCCTACTAATTCTTCTGTCTTTTGTGATATTTTTCCTTCAGCATCTGGTGGTAATAACTCAGGACTTACTGGTGTATCTATAATATCATACAAGGTTTCCTTTACACCTTCATTGAACACATTATCTGCTAAATATTTAATATATGGTTTAAGTAAAGTCTTAGGAATTGATGAGTTAACACCATACATTGACATATGATCTCCATTATAAGTAGCCCAACCTAATGCTAGCTCTGATAAATCACCTGTTCCAATTACTAACCCATTTTCTTGATTAGCCACATCCATCAATATCTTTGTTCTTTCTCTTGCCTGAGAATTTTCATATGTTACATCATGATTATTAATATCATGTCCTATATCTTTAAAATGCTGAATAACAGCTTCTCTTATACTTATTTCTCTAAATGTAGCACCAACATTATTAATTAAGTCTACTGCATTTTTGTATGTCCTACCACTTGTTCCAAAGCCTGGCATAGTAATAGCTGTAATCATCTTTCTGTCAAAGCCTAGCAAATCACAGGTTTTCGCACAAACTAAAAGTGCTAGTGTAGAATCTAAACCTCCAGATACTGCTATAACTAATGACTTTGACTTTGCATGTAAAACTCTCTTAGCTAGAGCAAATACTTGAATATTAAATATGTCATAACATTTTTCGTTAATAACTGCTATATCAGTCGGTGCAAAAGGTGACTTTTCTATTGTTCTATATATATTTTCACCTTCTATACTCTTAGATGTATTAAAATATACTTTTTCATAATCATTAGCAAATCTTAATTGATTGTCTGCAAAGGTACCATTTTTCTGTCTACTAACAGAAATTTTTTCTAAATCAATATCAGCAACAACAAGCTTATTTTCTATGCTATATTCTTTATTGCTAGCAATCAAATCACCTTTTTCATAAATAAATACATTTCCTCCAAATGCTAAATCTGTTGTTGACTCACCAAATCCAGCAGAAGTATAAACATATGCACATATACATTTATTTGACTGAGCTTGAATCAATTTTTCCCTATCCTTTGCTTTACCAACATAATCATTAGAAGCAGATAGATTTAATATTAAGTTTGCTCCTGCAAGAGCTTGCATTGCGCTAGGTGATATAGGACTCCATAAATCCTCACATATCTCTACTCCTATGCAAAGCTCTTTAATATTTTCATGCTGTATTAAAACATTTGAGCTAATAAATGTCTCTTGACCACAATATTTTATTTCTGTCTTATATAATTCATCTGAGCTAAACCATCTTTTTTCATAAAATTCTTCATAATTTGGTATAAAGGTTTTAGGAATAATACACAGAATCTTTCCTTTATATATTACTATTGCACAGTTGTATAGCTTATATCCTGCTTTAACTGGAGCTCCAATAGTTATAAGCATATCTATATCTTTGGTTTTTTCTAATAGCACTGCAATTGATTTTTCACATTCTTCAATTAATGTAGATTGGAAAAATAAATCAGCACAGGTATAGCCAGAAACGCATAGCTCTGGAAATGTTAATACAGCTACCTTATCCTGCTCTGCTTTAACGATTAATTCATAAATACTATCTATGTTATATCTACAGTTTGCAACCTCTATTTTAGGAACAGCAGCTCCTACTCGGATAAAACCATAATTTTCCACCACAATACCTCCAGTTATTATTCTTCAGTTTTAAACTCTTTAATTTCAGTATCTCCGCAATTATATACAGCATAACCTGAATATCCAAAGCCTTCAAACTGTGTTAATTGCTTACCAAGCTTTTTAGCCTTTTCATAAACAGATACTATATATCCTTTTTCCCTTAATTTATTAGCAGTTTTTAAAACATCAACATAATTATTTTCTGAATCATATAACAAGGCAATTTTCTTTAAACTAGGAACCTTGAAATTTTCTTCTATTAGCTGATTAGCTAATCTTTCAAAGCCTATAGAGAAGCCTACTGCTGGTATATCCTCTCCTATGTACTTTCCAATCATCTTGTCATATCTTCCGCCACCACCAATAGCCTGGCCAAGGCCTTCGTATTCAATCTCAAAAATAGCTCCAGTATAATAACCCATACCTCTAACTAAAGTAAAATCAAATCTTATTTTATACTTACCTTCAGATAGCTCTTCTACTGAGTTAATAATATTATCAATGCTATCAACAATTTCAGCATCCACACCATATTCAGTTAAGCATTTAGTACCACTTAAATTAATATCATTTAAAGCCTTCATTAATTTATTAATACTATCAGGATTGTACTCCTTAGAGTTTAATTCCTCTTCAATTCCTGACATGCCTATTTTATCGAGCTTATCAAGAATTATACATACATTATCAAATTCCTGCTCATTAAATCCACATGTTAAAATAGCTGATTTTAAAATTCTTCTATCATTTATTCTTATAGCAAATTTATTTACATTAAGAGCAGCTATAGCCTTAGAAGTTGTAGTAATTAACTCAATTTCAGCAGCTGTGCTTTTGTCACCAATTATATCTATATCACATTGCATGAAGCTTCTGTATCTTCCCTTTTGAGCTCTCTCTGCTCTAAAAACATTACCAACCTGTAATGATTTAAATACTGTTGGCAGCTTAGCTCTATTATTGCAATAAAATCTGCTTAATGGAACTGTTAAATCATATCTTAAACCTAGATCAACTAAATCATTTTCAGACATACTAGAAAAATCAAGCTTTTCACCACGCTTTAAGATTTTAAATATAAGCTTTAAATTTTCTCCCCCATCACTTCCAATTAAGTTTTCAATATTTTCAATAACTGGAGTTTCAATAAGCTCGAATCCAGATTGCTTATATGTATTAATTATAGAATTTTGAACGTAATCTCTTATTTCCTTTTCTGCTGGTAAAAAATCTCTCATCCCTTTTGCAGGGTTCACATTTATTTTCATAATATTTATCATTCCTTTACTATTAAATTATATAATACTTATTTAGTTATTATTGACCTTTTCTTTTGTTTTATTAAAGCAAGCTCTTTATGTAATTACTAGTTTTTCTTGAAGAAGTTAAAAGGATTTCTATTAGCTTTTGCTTCCCTTTTCTCTGGAAAATCTTGATATTCCTCTTTCTTTTCTTCGATAACTTCCTCGTAAACTATGTCCTGTATATCAAATTTCATTTTTAGTAAATCAACTGTTAAAATTTTTCTATGCAATATATCCTTCCTGCCAAGTAAAATTTTAATAGCTTCATTTACTTGTAATGAAGCTATTAATGAGTATGTAAATATCAAATCACTTGTGTTATCGATATTATCCTCTTTAGATAGCTTAGAGTAAATCTTAGAAATTGTCCTATCATTTGGTAATATTGTACTTATACAGCCCTTCCATCCATAAACACTAGCATATACAAGTGGAGTTTCAATCTTTTTACACGCTTCTTCTAAAATAAGCTGTATCTCTTTACTATCACTAGCATCAATTACAACATTATTACCTGCTAAAATATCTATAGCATTTTCAGACGTAATTTTTTCAAATACAGGTATAAAATAAACATTTGGATTTATTGTAAAAATTCGTTTCTTTGTTTCAAGAGCTTTATTTTCAAAAATATTTGTGGAATGGGACATGCATTGGCTGTTTAAATCTGATGTATTAAAAATTTTATCGTCAACCCCTGTGATATTAAGCACGCCAATTCTAGCGAGCATTTCTATTATGTATCCTCCAGTAGCTCCGCAACCTACAACGCATACATTAGATTTTTGAATTTTCCTAAATTCCTCATCTGTTATGTTGCCCAGTATTTTAATATATCTATCATCCATATTAACCTCCCGTTATCACCACATCGATTAATTTTTCTCTTAACAATATACCATAATTTAAAGAATAATGCAAAAAAATTATTTTGTTGTAAAAATAACAGAAACTTTTTTAAAATTATATTATCCTTTAATCAAGAAATCAAATATAATTGAAATTCTAAATAAATAAAATACAAAAATTTTTGGAGGATGTTATGAAAAGAAGAATAATTAAGATAGACGAGCAAAAATGTAATGGTTGTGAATTATGTGTTAAAGCATGTCATGAAGGTGCTATAGGAATGATAGATGGAAAAGCTAAATTATTAAGAGATGACTATTGTGATGGATTAGGTGATTGCTTACCTAATTGTCCAACTGGTGCTATTAGCTTTGAAGTTAGAGAAGCTTTAGAGTACAATGAGGCTGAGGTTAAGAAAAACATGGCTCTTAAAAAAGCTGCAAAAGCAAACAATGCTGAAAAGGTATCAGAGGAACCAAAGCATACAATTCCTTGTGGTTGCCCAGGCTCACATGCTAAAAGCATAAATAGAGCAACTGTAGTATCTAAAAAAGCAGAAGCTGAAAAATCAACTGAGAGCTTTGATATGGAATCAAAGCTTAACCAATGGCCAGTTCAAATTAAGCTTGTACCAACAAATGCAGCATATTTTGACAATGCAGATTTATTAATAGCGGCTGATTGTACTGCATATGCTTTTGCTAATTTCCATAATAAATTTATGAAAAATAAAATTACTCTAATTGGTTGCCCTAAGCTTGACGAAGGAAACTATGCTGATAAGTTAACTCAAATCATTAAAAATAATAATATAAAAAGTGTTACAGTAGTAAGAATGGAGGTTCCTTGCTGTGGAGGAATTGTTAACGCTGTAGTTGAAGCACTAAAAAATAGTGGTAAAATGATACCTTGGCAAATATCAATCATTACTACTGATGGAAAAATTTCAGAATAAATAGTCAATACGATTCTTTATAATTACAAATTTCTATATATTAAAATTTAAAGCACACAATAAATTTATTAAAACTATTGTGTGTTTTTTTGTTTTGACTTATAATAAAAAGGGTATACTTATATTATAAAAATTATATAATTGGAGGTTCATTATTATGAATAAGGCAAGATTTTTTTTATGTGAGCATTGTGGGAATTTAGTAGGAATGATTGAAGCATCTGGAGCATCAATTGTATGTTGTGGTCACGACATGAAGGAGTTAGTTCCAAACACAGTTGAAGCATCAGCAGAAAAGCACTTACCAGTAGCTGAGCAAGATGGCAATATAATTAATGTTAAGGTTGGAAGTGTTGCACATCCTATGCTAGAAGAGCATCATATAGCTTGGATTTACTTAGAAACAGTTAACGGCGGTCAAAGAAAAGTACTAAAAGTAGGAAGCGCTCCTGAAGCAAGCTTTGCCTTAACTGATGATGATAAAGCAATCGCAGTATATGAATATTGTAATATACACGGATTGTGGAAAACTGAATTATAAAAACAATAAATTTATAAATAACCTTTAACTTTAAAATACTTAATAAAAATCGAACTATCAAAGTTTTTGCTTTAATAGTTCGATTTTTTTATTTAAATTTCAATATTAATCTATTTCTAAAATTTTATAGTGGATAATATCCCCACTTGGTGATGGTACCTCTACTGCTTCACCAGCTTTTTTACCAAGCAATGCTTTTCCTAGAGGAGATTCTAAAGAAATCTTTCCAGAAAAAGGATCTGCACCTACAGGTCCTACTATTTGATACTCAAGTGTTTCATCAAATTCCACATCATAAATCTTAACCTTTGAACCCATTTGAACAATTCCCTTTATAGTACTGTCAGGAGTAACAATTCTAGCTCTTTTTAATTTATCTTCAAGAATTATAATTTTTGATTCGTTTAGATTTTGCTCTTCCTTTGCTTCAGAATACTCGGCATTTTCACTTAAATCTCCAAAACTTAAAGCAATTTTTATTTTTTCTGCTATCTCTTTACGTTTTGTAACCTTTCTGTACTCTATTTCATCATTTAATTGTTTGTATTCTTCTTCAGTAATTAATATCTGATCCTTGTTAACTTCCATACAAATTCACCCCATACATATATGTTTAATTTAGTTAATGTTACATAGTATATCATAAATAACAAAATTAGTAAAGAAATAAAGTTTGCCATTTAATTCCATATTTCATCTTTATGTTATAATATATATTTATTCAAATATCAAATAAAAATGCAATTAATACAATAAAATTTTGTGTAACAGAAATTATACAAGCTCATATCATAAACTAGTACAATAAAAATAATATTTTGACTTGTATAAATTATATATAGAAAATTGCTTTTCTATACGGAGGTTTTATATGGCAGGATTTTACAATAACAATTATAAGTGTTGTCCTCGTCCACCAATTCAAACTCATGTTCACGAAATACTTGGAAGCACTGAAATTGCTGAAAGAAAATGCGACCCACACAATCATAGATTTGCAACCATGTCTAATCAAGTAATAGGAACAGGTTTAAATCATGTTCATGAAGTAGTATTTAGAACAGATTTTTATGAGGATCATTTCCATGAATTTTGTGGAAGAACTGGTCCAGCTATAATAGTTGGTGACAGACATGTTCATTTCTTAGAAGCAGAAACTAGAGCAGCAGATGGTCATGTACACAAATTTAGATTTGCCACATTGATAGACAACCCTATTGACTAGTTAGTTAGCGAAGAGTGAAACTCTTCGCTAATTTATTATTTTTATCTTTAAATTATATCTAAAGTATGATAAGATACAAATATAATATACAGGAGGTTTAAGATATAATATGAAGAAAAAATATATTTTAGCTCTAGATCAAGGAACTACAAGCTCTCGGGCAATTTTATTTGACATAAATACTTCTGTTATCGCAGTATCACAAAAGGAATTTACACAAATTTATCCAAAACCTGGATATGTTGAGCATGATGCAAACGAGATTTGGCAAACACAGCTAGAGGTTGCTCGTGATGTAATAAATAAAGCAAAAATTTCCTTAGATGAAATCGATTCTATAGGTATAACAAACCAAAGAGAAACAACAGTAATTTGGGATAAAAATACTGGGAAACCTATATGCAATGCTATAGTATGGCAATGCAGAAGAACTGCAGATATTTGCGAAGAGCTTATACAAAAGAATTTAAAGGATTACATAAAGGATACTACAGGACTTGTAATTGATGCTTATTTTTCTGGAACTAAAATCAAATGGATTTTAGATAATGTAGAAGGGGCTAGAAAAAAAGCTGAAAATGGAGATCTTTTGTTTGGAACCATAGATACTTGGCTAATTTGGAATCTAACAAAAGGAAAGCTTCATATTACTGATTATTCTAATGCCTCAAGAACTATGTTATATAACATCAAGGAGCTTAAATGGGATGAAAGGCTATTAAAGGAATTATCTATTCCATCTTCATTACTCCCTGAGGTTAGACAGTCCTCAGAAATTTACGGAAGTACCGACGAAAGCATATTTGGTCAAGAAATATTAATTGCTGGTATAGCCGGTGACCAACAAGCTGCTTTATTTGGTCAGGTTTGTTTTCAAGAAGGAATGGTTAAAAATACCTATGGTACAGGCTGCTTTATGCTAATGAACACAGGTGAAAAACCAGTTAGTTCAAAAAACGGACTGATCAGTACTATTGCCTGGGGAATAGACAACAAGGTAGAATACGCACTAGAGGGTTCAATATTTATGGGTGGTGCTATAGTTCAATGGCTAAGAGATGAGCTGAAAATTATAAACGAAGCTGCTGATAGTGAATACTTCGCTAAAAAAGTAAATGATACAAGTGGTGTTTATCTTATACCAGCCTTTGCAGGACTTGGAGCTCCACATTGGGATATGTATGCAAGAGGAACACTGATTGGACTTACTAGAGCTACTAATATTAATCATATAATTCGAGCTGCTTTAGAGGCTATTGCATACCAAACAAAGGATGTAATAAATGCTATGATTTCTGATTCAGATATGAACTTAACTGCTCTTAAGGTTGATGGTGGTGCTACTGCTAATGACTTTTTAATGCAGTTCCAATCTGATATACTAGGAGTCGAGGTGGATAGACCAGAAACAACAGAAACGACTGCTCTTGGAGCTGCCTGCCTAGCAGGATTAGCAACAGGCTTTTGGAAGTCAAAGGGTGAAATTGCTCAGAAATGGACCTTAAATAAAAAGTTTAAGCCACAAATAACCAAAGAGCAAAGAGAGAAGCTCTATGCAGGTTGGCAAAAGGCTATCGAAAGAGCAAAGAATTGGCACGAATAATATAATTTTTAAAACATAGAAAGGAATAAATGTAAAATGAACAAAGAATTTTTTATTGGCAACAGAAAAAGATTTGCAGAAAAAATGAAGGATTTCTCAACAGCTGTTTTCTTTTCTAACACTGCACCAAGAGAAAGCTTAGATCAAAGTCACAAATTTTCAGTAGATAGAAACTTCTTCTATTTAACTGGACTTAACAAAGAAAACATGGCTCTTGTAATATCAAAGGTGCATGGAGAGGTTACAGAGCAGCTATTTGTTCCTCCTGTAAATGAGCTATATGAAAAATGGTTTGGAATTCTACTTAGACACAATGAGGTTGAAGAGATATCTGGAGTAAGCAATATATCTGATATAGCAGAATTAGAAGCGAACATAGCAGGCAAATTAAGTTCAATGGATATATACGAAAATCTATATATTGTAACAACTATGGCAGCTATGGATGAGGTAGAGGATAAATACAAGGCTTTAGCAAGAAAAGTTAGAAATCAATTCCCTACTGTAAACATCCTAAATGCATTACCAATAATGGTAGAATTAAGAGTTCACAAGCAACCTGATGAAATTGAAGAAGTAAAAACTTCAATAAGATATACAAAAGAAGCTTTAGAGTTTGTTATGAAAAACTTAAAGCCTGATATGTATGAATATCAAGTAAGAGCTAACTTTGAGTATCAATTAATGCTTAGAAACTCCGGACCAAGCTTTGCTACTATAGCAGCTTCAGGTAAAAATGCAGTAATATTACATTATATTGACTTACAAAATAAAATAAATGATGGTGACTTAATATTACTAGATTTAGGAGCATTATCTAACATGTATGCTTCTGATATTTCAAGAACATATCCTGCTAATGGTAAGTTCACACAAAGACAAAAGGATTTATACAATATAGTACTTGGTGCACAGGATGTTGTTATGGATATGATTAAACCAGGCATCTTAGAAAAGGATGTAAATGATGCTGTTAAAAGCTATTTTGCTAAGGAATTAAAGGCTATAAAATTAATACGCGATGACAAGGATATAGCAAAATATTATTACCACAGCATAGGACACCCACTTGGCTTAGACGTTCATGACCTAAGATGCAGAGACAGAAAGGTTGCAGAAAACAACATTTACACAGTAGAGCCCGGCTTATACATAGCTGAAGAAGGCATAGGTATAAGAATTGAAGATAACATCCTTGTAACAAAGGATGGAAACATCAATTTATCAAAAGATATAATAAAAACTGTTAATGATATTGAGAATTTCATGAAATAAAAAATATAAGCACTTATAAATTCAAATTTATGAGTGCTTTTTTAATCTAACTGCCTATTTTTTACCATAAAAAAGCGAGCATATAGCTCGCTTTTGCTTATTTTCCTGATATTATTACCTTATCAAATGCAATATATGGCATTACCTTTGAACCATCTTGTACTGTTTCCTTTGATATTGCAACTATGTTGTTTAATATATCTGATAAATTACCATTTATCATTACTTCGTTAACAGCACCTAATATTTTTCCGTCCTCTACTAAGAAGCTATTTTTAGCAACTCCTGAAAAATCACCATTTACACTTGGTGAGCCACCAGAGAAACGTCCTACTATCAGACCTTTTTTAATTCCCTTTATCATCTCATCAAGAGGAGTGCTTCCTCCATTGATGATAATAGAATGAGAAGAGTTTTTAGCACGCTCATATCCTGTTTTATTAGCAACATAAAGTGGAATTGCAAAGCTCTTTAATACTCCATCCTTTATTAAATCGTAATTTTCTG
>JBPOHM010000053.1:0-3660 GCA_052035585.1 Bacillota bacterium | reverse complement strand
ATAAAAAGGTTAAAAAAGTTCTCAAAGTGAACTTTTTACTCTATAGAAAAATCGTTCTGATTATTCTAATACAAAACTTATAGGAGTATAATGCATTAACATGACTGAAAGTAAAGAAAAAAAGGATAAAGCAATACAAAATAATTACTGTATAGTAACATTTAAATCTGTTATGTATGCTATGCAGTTTGAGAAATTAATGAAATTAAATAATATAGAGTTTAAATTAATTCCAGTTCCACGTTCAATAAGCTCAAGCTGTGGAATGTGTGGTAAATTTAACTTTGAATTGAAAGAAATTATACTAGATTTATGTGATAAAAACAATATATCATATGATGCTGTGTATGAATTTTCTGAAAACTAGATTTCAAGATTTTAAATTGAGAAATGGTATCAAATTTTTTATTATTTTTCAATATAAAAATAAATTAAACAAGACTTATAATTTTGTTTTAAATGAAAGGAGAAGCACATGCTAAATAAAGTATTAATTGAAGATACGCTAAATGCTGCACTATCAACCGGAGGCGACTTTGCTGAAATATTTGTTGAAGATAGGACAAATAGTGTTATTGAAATGATTGGTGGCAGAATTGAATCAACAACTTCAGGAAGAGATTATGGTGTAGGAATCAGAATTTACAAAGGATTTAACAGTGTATATGCTTATACTAACAAATCAGACAGAGATTCACTAATATCTGTAGCAAAAAAAGCAGCTCAAGCTATGCTTGGAGCTAAAAATGACATAACATTGAATTTAATAAAAACAGACATAATTAATAATCATAAAATATTAATTAGCCCTAACGAAGTAGCTAAGGCTAAGAAAATAGATGCAATGAGAAGAGCATATGATGCTGCTAAGAACTATGACAGCCTTATATCTCAGGTTACTGTAAGACATTTAGATCATGATCAACACATTATGATAGCCAATTCAGAAGGTCTATGGAAGGAAGATAGAAGAGTACGTAATAGAATAGCTATTAATTCAGTTGCATCAAAGGATGGAGAAATGCAATCAGGAAGTATGAGTCCTGGAGCTATGAGAGGATTTGAGTTCATAGAAAGCTTAAATCTTGAAGAATTAGGAAGAGAAGCTTCTCGTATAGCAAAAACAATGGTTAATGCTAAATATTGTCCAAGTGGAAAGTTCCCTGTAATAATTGACAATGGATTTGGTGGAGTTATATTCCACGAAGCTTGTGGACACGGACTTGAAGCAACAGCTGTTGCTAAAGGTACATCTATCTTCTGTGATAAAATAGGACAAAAGATAGCTTCAAGTGTTGTAACTGCAATTGATGATGGTACTCTTGCTAATGAGTGGGGTTCAATCAATATAGATGATGAAGGTAATCCATCTCAAAAGAACATATTAATTGAAAATGGTATATTAAAAGGATATATGATTGACAGATTAAACGGAAGAAGAATGGGAATGGCATCTACAGGCTCTGGAAGAAGACAGTCATATAAGTTTGCTCCAACATCAAGAATGACAAATACTTATATAGCAGCTGGTTCTTCTAAGGTAGAAGAAATATTTGCAAATACTGAATATGGTATTTATGCTAAATATATGGGCGGCGGCTCTGTAAATCCTAGTACAGGTGATTTTAACTTTGCAGTTATGGAAGGTTATATAGTTGAAAACGGTAAAATTACTACACCTGTTCGTGGTGCTACCCTTATAGGTAAAGGAATAGACGTATTGACAAAGATTGACATGGTTTCAGATAATGTATCATTTGGTCAAGGTATGTGCGGCTCATTAAGTGGATCTGTTCCAACCAACGTTGGTCAACCACTCCTTAGAGTTTCAGAAATAACTGTAGGAGGTAGAGAGTAATGGATAAAAAGGCTTTAATAGAAAAATTATTTCAATTAGGAAAAGAACGCGGTTTAGAAGATATGGAAGTATCATATAATAGCGGAACATCTTTCGAATTGGGAATATTTAAAAAAGAAATAGATCGTTATAGTTTAGAAGAATCAGATGTTTTAAACTTTAGAGGATTATATAATGGCAAGATAGGTTACTCTTATACTGAAAAGGTTGACGAATCATCTATAGAGCTACTTGTAAATGAAGCAATTGAAAATGCTAAAATTATTAGTTCAGAAGATGAAGTTGAAATATTTGCAGGTTCAAAAGAATACAAGGATGTAGTTACATATAATCCAGAGCATGAAAAAGTAACAGAGCTTGAAAAAATTGAATTTGCTAAAAAGATGGAAGAAATAGCTTATAGTTTAGATAATAGAGTAACAACAGTTAGTACATCAACTTATATTGATGAGTCTATTGAAACTTCACTTCACAATACAAAAGGACTTAATTTACATAGAAAGTCTAACTTTGTAATATCTTATATAGGTGTAGTTGTAAAGGATGGAGATGACATCAAATCAAAATATGCTTTTGAGATTGGAAGAGATTTTTCAAAATTTAATGCTGAAAAAATCGCAAAAGAAGCAGTAGAAGAAGCTATATCAATGTTAGGTGCAAAATCAGTTAAATCAGGAACTTACCCTATTATTATGAAACATGAAGCAATGGCTGATTTACTGAGTGCATTTGTAGGTATTTTCTCAGCTGAAAATGTTCAAAAGGATTTATCTTTATTAAAAGGTAAATTAAATCAACAAATTGCTTCTGAAAAATTAACAATAGTTGATGATCCTTTTATGAAGGATGGTCTTGCAAGCAGATCATATGATTCTGAAGGTGCGGCTTGTACATTTAAGAATGTTATAGAAAATGGTGTTTTAAAAACATACTTATACAATTTAAAAACAGCTAAAAAGGATAATGTTGAAACAACTGGTAATTCTCTTGGTGGTTCTAGCATTGGACCTTCTAACTTCTATATTAAAAATGGTGATAAAAGCTTAGATGATATTATTAAAACTATTGACAATGGTATTATAATAACAGATTTAGCTGGTTTACATTCTGGACTTAATGCTATATCTGGAGACTTCTCACTTTCATCATCAGGATATTTAATTGAAAATGGTAAAATTTCAAGACCAGTTGAGCAAATTACTGTATCAGGCAATTTCTTTGAAATGATAAAAAACATTGAAGAAATTGCAAGTGACTTAAAGTTTGGTATACCAGGAAGCTCATATATTGGTTGTCCTTCAATTAAATTTAAATCTTTTGCAATTGCTGGAGAATAAAGATATCTAAAATAAAATAAAACGGTTGTTGTATTTTAAAATTATTAAAAACAACAACCGTTTTTTTTAGTTATCTTTGGTAAAACCTTAATCTACCCTTTCATACTCACCAAATAGCATTGTAATACAGTATAGTCCAGCTAATCCAACTAATCCATATACTATCCTACTTAGAAGTGCTGCCTGACCACCAAATATAGCTGCAACAAAATCAAATTGGAATAATGAAATTGAACCCCAATTTAATGCTCCTATTATCACTAATATTAGTGCAAATTTATTCATAACTCCTCCTAATTTTTAAATAAAATTATTAAATATAAAGCTATTATTACAAAATTTTACTAATATTATACATATACATAAAAATTTTTGAATTTATAATTTTTTTAAGTGATTAAGTAACAATGGTAGCACAAATAAAAATGCTGAATATACTATTTTAAAGTACTTTAGGTAGTGTAA
>JBPOHM010000285.1:0-3714 GCA_052035585.1 Bacillota bacterium | reverse complement strand
CATGTATTGTTTTCAATATTTCCAATAATTGTGATGAATGAGAATAGGCTAGGTGCATTCTTAGCACCAATTTGTGTTGATTCGAAGCTTCAAAAACAGGGTATTGGGAAAATGCTTATTGAAGAAGGCCATAAAAGGCTTAAAGATAAAGGCGTTTCTGTAGCATTATTATGTGGACATGAAAGCTATTATCCGAAATTCGGATATATAAATAAAATGTTTGCAATATCTGGAGTAAAAATTTCAATTGACACAGAAAGTATAAAAACAGAAGATATTACTGAAAGATCAGTTAGAAATGAAGATCTAGAGTGGATTAAAGGGCAATGGGGAATTATTCATAGGGATAATAGATTAGCGCTGTATCCAGGTGATACTATAGGTCAATGGTTTAATCATTCCTTGATTTATCGTTCATCTATGATATATGAGAATGATGAATTATTAGGATATATTAGATATAGAAACACTTATCCTCTTGTAGTAAAAGAGATTATAGCAGTAAATTGTAATGCTGAGAAAATGATAGCTTACATTATGAAAGAAAATCTTAAAAAACCTATAGGGGATGCTATACTCTCATTATCTGTAGATAGTGGATTGAAGCTATTTACAAATAGTAAAAATATAAAGATAGAAGAAAAAATAAGAACTAGCAATGCTCTCATGATGAAGATAATAGATGAGGAAGATAAATTACTATCACAATATGTTCAAGAAGCAGAGTTAGATAATAAAAACATAGGAATTATTATATTCCCACCTGTGATGGAAATTGATGATTAATAAGCTATGTTATAAAATTGGAGGAAAAATATTTGAATAAGCAATTATTAAAATATATACAAAAGCCTCTATTATATGAGCCTTCATCAAGTAAGTTTTGGAATGACGAGCATATCTCTAAAGGTATGCTCGAAGCTCATTTAAATAAAGATTGGGATGCAGAAACTAGAAAACATGATTTTATAATAAAGTCTATAGATTGGATTAGCAGTATAGCTCCACCATCACAAAAGAATAAGCTACTAGATCTTGGCTGTGGATCAGGTATATATGAAGAACATGTACTTTTCATGTACAAGGAAATTTAATAACTAAGATGAGTAAAATTATGTATACAATAAAAGAAAGTCAATGAAATAAATTTATAGAAGCATATTAGGAAAAGATTATTGGGGAAAGGGTTATGCTAAAGAAGCATCAAAGGCATTACTTGACTTTGGGTTTAATGTTATAGGGTTAAATGAAATAATGCAGTTTGTAAACCCAAAAATATTGCCTCAAAGAAGGTTCTTGAAGGAATTGGTTTAAAGTTTAGATATATTGTTGAAGGCTTCCAGAAGATATTGAGTTTTTTAATGGTGAAAACTTGTATTCACTTACAAAAGAGGAATACTTACAAAGTTGTTAAAAGAAATAGGAGATTAAAATGGAAAATGCAAAATTTTCAATAGAAAAAATAGATGAGTTTTGGAAAAACTTTTTAAAGGAAACAAATAAGAGTGAGAACACAAAATATTTTGATATTTTTCATTTCGAATTAACAGAAAAATGGGCAAATGAGTTATTACGACTAGTATTAATAGGTCAAAAGAAGGCTACAGCAAGTAGCCTATATAGCTTTGAGATTCTAGGTAATAGAATGCCACAGATTGGAGATTTAAATATTGTCACTGATTGGAAAGGTGTACCAAGATGTGTTATTGAAACAACTCAAATTACTATCATTCCGTTTTCAGAGATGACCTATGACATTTGTAAACGAGAAGGTGAGGACGATACCTTAGAATCATGGATTGAAGGACATACAAGATTCTATACTGCAGAAGGAAAGCAATTAGGCTATGAATTTACTCCTGACATGCCTGTAGTTTTTGAAGACTTTGAGGTAGTTTATAAAGTATAATTATTGAAATAAAAAAATAATTGTTTTATACAAATTTATTACAGTATCAAAATAGGGGTTACTGAGTTGAAAGTTTAAAGCTCATAAGGTAGTAGAAATGTGTAATATCGAAAATAAAGTCTCTGCAAAGCTTATGTCAAAATGTAGTATGAGCTTAGAGGGAATATTTAAGGAAGAGCTAGATTGAAATGGTAAGTGGACAGATCAACAATTCTTCTCAATATTAGAGTCTGAATACAAGATATTATAATCATCAAAATACATTTAAGAAAAGGACAAGAATAATTATAAGGAGATAATAATGATATATAAAATTGAAAAGCATTTAAGAAGGCAATTATTACCTTTATTTGCCAATATGGAAGATACAATGATTTTATCATGCTTTGAATTAGCTAAGAATCTAGGCTATGTTATGGAAAGACCTTATGATACATATGGTATTGAGTAATGCCTAATATATATTCTTATCATTTAGATTAGTACTCAAAAAAATTTAAGGAAAAGAGAATTATTAAATATGGTCAAAATTAGAAGTTTAACAAAAGATGATATGCAAGAAGCGATTCAACTAAAGATAAATTGTTGGACTGAAGAATTGGCAGGGAAGGCTGATAACACCTTAGATTATTCAAAGGAGCTTGAATTTTGGATTAATTGGATGAGTTTAGCAGAGGAAAACAATGATATCAGACTTTTAATAGGAGCATTTGAAGACAATAAAATGCTTGGCGTTGCATTTGCAAGCTTTGCTGAGGTAGAAGATATACCAGAAAATGGTGTAGAATTAAATGGATTATGGGTTTATCCAGAGCAAAGAGGTAAGGGGATATCATTAATGCTTATTATACATATACTAGATTTCTTTAAAAATATAGGCAAAGAAAAAATAGTTATATATAATCATCATTTTGCTCCATCTAATTATTTTTATAGAAAATTTGGAGCAAGTGTAATTAGACAGGATTTACAAATGAATGGGAAATTATTAATTGATGTTTTTATTGCCGATATAGAAAATTTTAAAAACAACATGAAGAATTCATTATTGAAATATAAATAAATTACAAATAATTAGGAGGATTTATACTTATGTTATATAATTGGATTGATAAAACGAAGTATACAATTGATAGCTTTTTATTAATGGATAGATGGGTTATTCGAATGATTTTGTTGAATGCAGAAAAGAGTGAAAAGCTTAGTGCTAATTTGTCAATTGCTTTAAAAAGACGACCATATGTTGCTTGGTATTGTAGTAAAAAGGCTCCTGAAATTAAGGAAATAGTAGATAAGCTATTAGAAGCTGCACCAGAACATGTATCAGATGAAATGTTACAAGCTGCAGAGGAATATATTATTGAAGCAAGAGAAACCGATATTGTCTATACAGATCCAGAAGTAATGAATAGTAACTGTGATTATATTACAAATTGGACAGAGGACAAATTACTTGAATTGGCTGATTTTACAGACAAGATTGTACTTGATATAGGTAGCGGTACAGGACGTCTTGCCTTTGCAGCAGCAAAGTTTGCTAAGCTTGTTTATGCAAGTGAGCCTTGTGAAATGCTTAGAGAATATTTAAGAGATAGGATTAAACGAGAAGGTATTACTAACATGGTTGTAATCGATGGTACTATTGAGCAAATACCTTATGAAGATAACACCTTTGATATTGTTATGAGTGCTCATGTTTTGGGAGATAATTATGAAAGCGAGTTTAAAGAGCTAGAACGAGTTGTAAAAAATGGTGGTCTTATATTAGACTGTATGGGTGAAGATAATAGAAGACGAGAAAATCC
>JBPOHM010000030.1:0-5541 GCA_052035585.1 Bacillota bacterium | reverse complement strand
CTAAAAAATTTAAATAATAATTCAAATAGAGATGTTCTATCAATATGGGATGATTATCTTATTGATATTGGATCAGAAATTATATATTACAGAAATGAATATATAAATAAGCTTAAGCATTATGCTTCTAAGATATATGCAGATATTTCAGACAATAAGGAAAGCTTTGATTTAGTTTATAAATGTGATATTGGAAATGTAGATAATTTATCAAAAGATGAAATAAAGAAAATTTTTAGAGAAAAAATAGAAAAAAACATTGAAAATGAAATTTATAGAAAAAATTCCTTATATGGACCTCATAAAGATGACATAATGATTAAGATAAATAAACAGGATTTTAAATATTTCGTTTCTCAAGGACAGCAAAGAAGTGCGGATATAGCAATTAAACTTGGAGAAATTGAAATAATAAAAGATGAAATTGGAGAATATCCAATACTTTTATTGGACGATGTTCTTTCAGAGCTCGACAATAAAAGAAAAGGATTCTTAATAGATTACATAAAGGAAATACAAACTATAATAACTTCAACAGATGATACTGACTTAAAAGACTTAGTTAAAAAGAATGATAAAAAAATCTTTCATATTTGTGAAGGAAGAATAGAAAGGAACGAAAAGACATGTCAGAATTAAACGAAAGACATTATGGGGCGGAGCAGATACAAGTGCTCGAAGGTCTTGAGCCTGTTAGAAAAAGACCAGGTATGTACATTGGATCAACTGGAGAAAGTGGACTGCATCATTTAGTGTATGAAATAGTAGATAACAGTATAGACGAGGCATTAGCAGGCTGCTGTGACACAATAAATGTAATAATTAATGAAGATAATTCAGTTAAAATAGTAGATAATGGAAGTGGTATTCCAGTAGAAACACATCCTAAAACAGGAAAATCAACACTTGAAACAGTTTTAACAGTATTACATGCAGGTGGAAAATTCAATAATGATGCATATAAGGTGTCAGGAGGACTTCATGGTGTTGGAAGCTCTGTTGTAAATGCTTTATCTACATGGCTTGTTGCTGAAGTAAGCAGAGATGGAAATATATACAGACAAAAATATGAAAAGGGTGTAGCGGTTACAGAGCTTGAGATTGTTGGAAAATCTGAACATACAGGAACTACTATAACCTTTTTACCTGATGAGACGATTTTTGAAACTATAGTATTTAATTATGATACTATCAAAAAAAGACTTAGAGAAATGGCCTTTTTGAATAAGGGTATTAGAATTACATTAGAGGATAAGAGAGAAAATTTAAGTAATGTCTTCCATTATGAGGGAGGTATTAAAGAATTTGTTCAATATCTAAATAGTAAAAAGGATGTTCTTCATGATGAAATTATATACGCTGAAGGTGTGAAGGACAAAGTAATTGTTGAAATAGCAATACAATATACAGATGCATATAATGAAAGCTTATATTCATTTGTTAATAATATCAATACAGCTGAGGGTGGAACACACCTAGTTGGATTTAAAACAGCTCTTACAAGAGTTATGAATGACTATGCAAAAAAATATAACCTTATAAAAGAAAATGATATTGCTATAACTGGTGAGGATATTAGAGAAGGTATAACAGCTATATTATCTATCAAAATACCAAATCCACAATTTGAAGGACAAACTAAAACTAAGCTTGGAAATAGCGAGGTTAGAGGTATCGTTGATAGCATAATTGGAGAGCATTTGTATAATTATTGTGAAGAAAATCCAAAGGTTGCTAGATTAATTATAGAAAAGACTCTTAGAGCAGCAAGAGCAAGAGAAGCAGCAAGAAAAGCTAGAGAGCTTGCTAGAAGAAAAACTGCACTTGATAGTATGTCATTACCTGGTAAGCTTGCTGACTGTTCAGAAAAGGATCCTAGCTTATGTGAAATATATATAGTTGAGGGTAACTCCGCTGGAGGTTCTGCAAAGGGTGGAAGAGATAGAAGAACACAGGCTATTTTACCACTAAGAGGTAAAATATTAAACGTTGAAAAATCAAGACTTGATAGAATATTAAACTCTGAAGAAATAAGAAATATGATAACAGCCTTTGGTTGTAGTATAGGTGATGAGTTTAATATTGAAAAATTAAGATATGGAAAAATTATAATAATGACCGATGCCGACGACGATGGAGCTCATATTAGAACATTATTATTAACATTCTTCTACAGATATATGAAGCCGCTAATTGATGAAGGTCATATTTATGCTGCTCAACCACCTTTATATAAAATTAAAAAGGGTAAAATTGAGAGATATGCATATAGTGACAAAGAGCTTAATAGCATTTTAGATGAGTTAGGAAGAGATGGAAGATACGATATCCAAAGATACAAAGGTCTTGGAGAGATGAATCCAGAGCAGCTTTGGGAAACAACTATGAATCCAGAAAACAGAGTGCTTTTAAAGATAGAAGTTGATGATGCGATACAAGCAGATGAGATATTTACTACATTAATGGGTGAAAAAGTTGGTCCAAGAAGAGAATTCATAGAGCAAAATGCAAAATATGCTAAGAATTTGGATTTATAGGAGGGCATAAAGAATGAGTGATTTAGAAAAAAGAGAAGATGGAATTCAGATAATGCATATAGAAAAAGAGATGAAAAAATCATATCTTGACTATGCAATGACTGTAATTGTTCGCCGTGCCTTACCTGATGTTAGAGATGGTTTAAAGCCAGTTCATAGAAGAATTTTATATGCTACTGATGAGTTAGGTTTAAGCTATGATAAACCACACAGAAAATGTGCTCGTATAGTTGGGGACGTTCTTGGTAAGTATCATCCTCACAGTGACTTAGCAGTATATGATGCTTTAGTAAGACTTGCACAGGATTTTTCTTTAAGATATCCAATTATAGATGGCCAAGGTAACTTTGGTTCTGTTGATGGTGATGAAGCAGCTGCTATGCGTTATACAGAAGCAAGAATGTCTAAAATTGGTATGGAGATGCTTAGAGATATTGACAAGGAAACTGTTGATTATAAACCTAACTTTGATGAAACATTGAAGGAGCCTACAGTTTTACCAAGTAGATTTCCAAACCTTTTAGTTAATGGATCATCTGGTATAGCCGTTGGTATGGCTAGCTCTATACCTCCTCATAATTTAGCTGAGGTTGTTAATGGTATTATAGCTTATATAGATAATACAGAAATTACAATTCCAGAGTTAATGAAGTATATTAAAGGACCTGATTTTCCTTCTGGTTCAATAATTGTAGGTAAAGATAATATTAAAGATGCCTATATGACTGGAAGAGGCTTTGTTAAGGTAAAATCAAAGGTTGAAATAGAGGAAATAAAAGGTGGAAAAAATAGAATTATCGTAAATGAAATTCCTTTCCAAGTAAATAAAGCTAAATTAATTGAAAAAATTGCTGAGCTTGTAAAGGATAAGAAAATAGACGGTATATCTGATTTAAGAGATGAAAGTGATAAAGAGGGCATGAGAATTGTAATTGAAATTAAAAAAGATTACAATCCTAATATTGTTCTTAATAACCTATATAAACATACACAGCTTCAAGATAATTTTAGTATTATAATGCTTGCTCTTGTAAATGGTGAGCCAAAGGTTTTAAATCTCAAAGAGATGATTCATTACTATGTGCTACATCAAAGAGACATTATAACAAGAAGAACAGAGTTTGATTTAAGAAAAGCACAGGAAAGAGCTCATATATTAGAAGGCTTAAGAATAGCTATAGACAATATTGATGAGGTTATAAAAATTATCAGAGCTTCTTACAATGATGCTGAAATAAAATTGATGGAAAGATTTAATCTTTCTGAGATTCAAGCTAAGTCTATAGTAGATATGAGACTTAGAAGACTTCAAGGACTAGAAAGAGAAAAAATTGAAGAAGAGTATGAAGAGTTGATTAAACTAATTAACAAATATACTGAAATACTTCAAAATCCATATTTAATTGATGAAATAATCAAAACAGAATTAACTGAAATTAAAAATAAATACTATGATGAAAGAAAAACTCAAATTACACATGACGAAGGTGAAATAAACGTAGAAGACTTGATAGAAGAAGAAAATGTTGCTATAACAATTACAAACTTTGGATATATCAAGAGAATGCCAGAGGATACCTATAAGGCTCAAAAGAGAGGTGGAAAGGGTATAACAGGCTTAACTACAAGAGAAGAGGACTTCGTTAAGGATCTTTTCATCACTAGTACACATGATTATTTATTATTCTTTACAAATAAAGGTAAAATGTATAGAATAAAAGCATACGAGGTACCAGAGGCAAGAAGACAAGCAAAGGGTACTGCAGTTGTTAATTTAATTAATCTTGATGCAAATGAAAAGGTTGCTGCAATAATACCTATGAGAGATTTAGCTAACGATGGAGAATATTTAATTCTATCTACTAAGAAAGGTATTATTAAGAAAACTAAGTTAAATGAATTCGACACATCAAGAAAATCTGGACTTTTAGCAATTAAGATAACTGAAGATGATGAATTGATCAGTGTAAATAAAACTGATGGAACAAAGGATGTCTTAATTGTAACAAAAAACGGAAAGGCTATTAGATTCTCAGAGGATGATGTAAGAGAAACAGGTAGAAATTCAATTGGAGTTAAGGCAATCTCAACATCAAAGGATGATGAGCTAGTATCAATGCTAATACTTGATTCTGATAATAGTCAAGCTTTAAATGAGGATGAGGAAACTAATGAAGAATTATTACCTGAAACTCGCGAAAAGCTTATAACATTAACAGAAAATGGTTATGCAAAAATGACTAGTACAAGTGCATATAGAAGACAAGCTAGAGCTGGTAAAGGTGTTAAGACTCACAATATAAATCAAAAGACAGGATGTATTGTTGGAGCAATGATAATAGAACCAGAAAACGACTTAATGATAATAAGTCAGCTTGGTTCAATTATAAGAATGCATGCATCTGATATATCAATTACTGGTAGAGATACACAAGGCGTTAAGGCTATGAGATTAAATGAAGGTGACAAGGTAGTATCTTTAGCTAAATTGATAAGAGAAGAAGAGGAAGAAGATTCTGAAGAAGAATAATAAAAAGCGAAGCTGTTCGCTCTATATAAATAAAGTGAGGGTAAAGCTATGTCATTAATAATTAATAAAAACATTTATGAAACATTTATCGAAATTTTTCCTGTAGGAGAAATGGATATTTACACTTCTCCTATGTTTAAGGATGAAACCTTGGATATTATTAATAAAGAAAACAAGGATATAGTATTAAATGCGGAAAAATTAGATTACTTAGACAGTACAGGATTAGGATCTGTAATGTCAGTACTAAAGCTAATGAAGGAAAAAAATCTAAAATTCAAAATGATAAATGTTAAGAAAAACATTTATAAGCTTTTTGAAATAACAGGCTTTAGTAGAATTATTGATATAGAAAAAGTAGAAGGAGTTTAGGTTTGTAGAATGGAAAAAATCAAAGTAGAAATACCAAAAAAACCTGAATTTATTAGCTGTTTAAGACTTTTTAGTTCTTCAGTGTTTAATACTTATGATCTT
>JBPOHM010000229.1:0-3565 GCA_052035585.1 Bacillota bacterium | reverse complement strand
GGAAGTTGTTTCCATCACTGTAATCTATTAATGTTCCATATTGAGTTCCATGGAATACAGTTTGTGTTGGTGATGTATCTTCTTCACTTCTAAAATAAGATTCTATGTTAACTCCAGTACGATGTATGATAAGATTTCTTGTTATAGGATTAGAATTACCTACTTTATCTGCTTTTGGTATTATGTTTAACTCTAAAGTAATTAAATCATAATAGTCAGATAAGAATACGACTGAATATGAACCATCTAGATTCTGATGGACTTCGTATCCACCAAAGTTGCCTTTTTCAATCTTTATGTCCTGTATACCACCTATATCAGATGATGGTGTTGTAAGTATGAACTCATCATTACCGAAGAATACTTCTGAAACATAATCTCCAGCTGTAAGATCAGCATATGTTCCAAGACTTGATTGAACAGTCCTTTGTTCTGTATCTCCTGATTTTGCATTAACCTCTACACAGAAGGCGTTAGCTTGAATTACATAGAAACCGTAAAGATTTACACCCTCGTTTGAAACTATATGGAATTGTGCCCTATTAAATGGAAGAGGTACCTTTCCTTCTTCATTTGTTACACCAGAGATAAAAGGCATTGCCACAAGGTTTCCATAGCCAAATACCTCCATTGTTCCATTATCTAGAGCAGGTACTTCAAATTCCATCGTTTGATCTTCAAACATTTTCACTGATCCATCATTATTGAAGAATGTATTTTTTGCTACTACAATCTCTGTATTTCCCTTATCATCTACTAGTTTAAAGAATATATCATCTGCTCTAGCAGCTATATATCCAGTATACCATATGTCTTCAGAAGTTCCATTGACTTTGAATTCAAAGCTTCCATATATAGCATCACCTGATATATTAGTGACATTACCTATTGTTATATCAGTTGTTGGTATTAGATAGCCATAGTTTGCAAATTGGTCACTAAGGAATGTTTTTATTGATTCATAATAATTATCTGCAATTACATCCTCTTGAAGAGTTACAAATGTGTTTGTTAACATACCATCTAAATCCTCTTCAGCGTATAATACCCATAACTTATCAATATTGTAATTAAGATCGCTTAATAAAACACCGAATTCCTTAACTTCACTATCATAGTACATCATCCAAGATATGTCGTCTTCTAGGTTATACTCTTCTCTAAAAGTTCTTACCTCACGAATTACATATCCTGAATTAGGTATAATATTTAACTGTAGGTTAGTAAAACCATAAACCTCAATAGTTGTATCTTCTTCTATTAATAAACCATCATATTTAATAGTTCCATTTTCTCCTACTTTTACAGTAACTTCATATATTGTACGAATCCACTTGTTCTCATCTATATTGTATTCAAATTCTCCATCTAGCATTTGTATTGTTTCTGCAGACACTAATGTATCATATAAATTTAATCCATTGATTGATACATCATTATATCCCGGATTGATAGGATGACCAGGAGTGCTTGTAGGGTCGTACAAGCGTATTCTAGCATTCCCTGAGCCTACTATATTTCCTGTATTAACTAAACTAGATTCTTCAACAAATACTAAACTACCATTTATATTTATATCACTATTATTACTAAACTTTGATATGTTGGCAAAAAAAACCTCTCCATTAATAATTAATATACCATTGTTTTCAAACTCTGCAAATTCTGGATAATCACCCTGCGTTTCACTTTGAAATTCAAATCTTGCTGGAAATCTATCTTCATTTCCAGGCTCTACAGTAATAGTGCCATTATTTATAACTTTCATTCCTCTAATAGATAATCTAGCTCCAGAAGAAATTGTTATAGCTGCATCTGTTGTAACATAGATTGTTTTACCAAATATACTAAATTCCATATCTTGATCAATAACTAAATTTCCATCAGCATTTTCATCTATATATTCTATATAATAGTTACCATCATCCCTTAAATAAGGATCTAACAAAAGGTTTCCTTCTCCTCCAGGGCCAGGACCGGGACCAGGACCTGGTTCATTAGTTGCTCTAATCCATTTAGATTTACTTCCATCATATCTAAATTGTCCATTTGGATCAATTAAAGCGCTAGTTTCATCTGCATTCTCATAAAAGCTAAGTCCTGTAATACTTATTTTAGTCTCAGCATCACTTGGATTATCTAGATTTATCTGTCCATTCGTTCCAGCAGTAATAGTACCAGAATTATTAATTATAGCACCTTGAGCAAAGCGTAAAGTACCATTTATAGATATTCCAGTTGAAGTTGTTGCATTAAAAAGTGTTGCATTAATAATTTCAGAAAATCCATTAAAACTAAATTTTCCATAATTTTTAAGCTCACTTTTATCTCTGATTTCAAATCGTCCATTTCCATTTACTTGTCCATAATTTAAAAAATCAGCATTTTCACCTACTACAATTAGCCAACCTTCTTTTGGTGGTTCTGTTTCATTAGTGCTAGGCTCAAAGAGAATTTCAATTGTACCATTATTAGTCAATATCATTTCTTGTAGTTCAACTCGACCAGTAGCTGTAATTGTAAGCGTAACACCATTATTAATTGTAACTGTTCCACTGTTTAAAAAAACAGAGTTAGTGTCATTTATTTCTAAATTTTCACTAATAACATAATTACCAGGTGAATCTGAATCAAGACCTGCAAAACCACCTGGAGTAGGTCCTGGTGGCATAGGTGGTTCCTCAGCAAATGCTGAAGGAATTTGCCCTAACACCAATAAGACACTTAGCAGAAAAGCCAGTATTTTTTTCATATTGATATACCTCCTCATAATATAAGGCAGTGTTATAAAACAACCCTATATATTATTATAATATAATTATATACCACAAAAACTTGATAATTAACATACTCACTTAGTATGAAAGCAAGGTATAGTTTTGGTATAGGTATTGATGTTTTAACGCGTTTAAATATATTCAAAAACAATTGCATTAATAGATTTGCTATTATATAATATTGTATGACTTTATTTTAGGGAGATATTTAATTGAAGAAAAATGTATTTTTATATGGAGCAATTATTGCCCTATCGTTTTTATGGACAGGATCATCATTTATTTCTATAGCTTATAAACTAATGGAATCATACACCCCTTTACAAATTGATATTTATCTTGTCGTTATTGGCTACTTGCTTCAAGCATTTGGGATGTTTTTGTTTTCATTAGGACTACGATATCGACCAGATATATACACAACTAAACGCTTTAACATAGCTATTATGATAGCTGAGGCACTTGTAATTTCATTTGCAATATTGACTAGTTCATCTTCTCTTACATTCTCACTTAGCTTCTTGGTGAACTTATTGCATGGCTTTGTAGCAGGTATATATTTGACACTGCTGACCCGTTTCGTACCACAGCAGTACAGAGGACGATGCTTTGGTTTCGGATATGCTATTGGAAGTATTGGAAGCTGGATTATTTCACTGCCATATAGTGGTTCATTTCTAAAAATGGATGAAATAATTATAATCTATTTAATTCTAATAGCTTCAACAATATATTTATTAATGAAATCATCGTTTGATTATTTTACATTAGAGGAGCCTAAAACAAAT
>JBPOHM010000100.1:0-9048 GCA_052035585.1 Bacillota bacterium | reverse complement strand
AACAAGACTAAGCTGCTCATTTAAAGCTGTCTTTATTTCATATTCTGTAAACATAGGCTTAAAATTACCTTTTTTAAGCTGACTAACCATAGTCCATGCAGCTCTATCTAGTAATCTTTTAATCTTTTCTTTTATATATTTATTTCTTTCGTTATATTCAAGAGCATTATTATCAGATAAATTATTTTTCAATACAATATCTATACATTCTCCCATGCATTTGCTTACTGCTTTCTTATCTGCTGTTTTAACATCAATATATTCAGCCTTTTGCTCATTTTTTGTTTCCTTAGCGATTATCTTCTTAGTAAACATTTCTACACACTCATGAAAGATATTACCTATATCGTAATACTCTATTTTTAGCTCTTTTCTTTCATATGGCTTTATACCATAATCTAAGAAAAATTTAAATGGACATGATGCAAAATTTTCAAGCTTAGAAACTGACATCATCATGCTTTCTCCATAAAGCTTGTCTATATCAGTATTTTTAATATTCTCTACAATATTTTTATAATCTAGTCCACTATCAATTATATATGATAAATCCTCTCTATTTTTCTTATACCAGCTATATACATCCTTCCAAAGCTCTGATATAGCTTTTCCATCTATATGCTCTCTAAGCTTTTCTATAAGAATATCTAATGTCGATTTCTTAGTCGTTACAAAGCTTAAATCATCATTATTACATAAATCACTCTCAATTTTTAAATTAGTAAATATTTGCTTTAATCTATCTATATATATAGATGGCTGTAAGGACCTACCTTCTATAGTACTTAAGGCATAGCTAATAAATATATAATCAGTAGGCTTTGTTAGAAGCTTATATAAAAAGTGCTTTTCTTTATAGTAATTATAGGTACTTGTATTTTGCAAATTCAATCCAAGATTATTTAGCTTGTCCTTTTCTTCATCAAGCAAAAGACCTTTATCATCTCCATGTGCAAGTAGAACACCTTCATTAGCTCCAATTAAAAATACTACCTTATAATTGTTTATAAAGGCTCTATCTAAATCCCCTGCAACAACCTTATCTAGTGTAGGAGGTATAATACTAAGCTCTATCTCACTTAGTCCAGCTTCTAATATTTTTCTGTATTGAATAGGTGTTATTTCAACATCTTTAGAGGTTAATGTTATTTGCTCAAATATATCAATAATAATATTCCAAACCTGAGCATTAATTAAGGATAACTCATACAATCTGTTATTTCTAAACTCATTAACCTTATTCTCTATACTCTTTTGTATATTATGCTCATTAAAACGATTATATAAGAACACAGTTATATCCTCTGCTGTTTTTAATTTTGAAAACTCCTTTCTTAGCTTTCCAAAATTATCTGCAAATCTTCTGCGAAGTCTTTCGTAATACTCTATATTTTTATTTTTATTGTTATCTTCTACTTCTTCTGTTCCTTCTGCTTCTTCTGTCTCTTTGTCAGAAGCATCCTCACTTAAAACTATTTCTACACCCTTATATTTAAACGGTTTAAACCATTTATTACCTTCTATTCCAAACTCCAAGGCATAGTTTTCAAGTTTGTCAACCTCACCATAATTAAAATCTAAAAACCCTGTTTTTAAGCATTCAAATACATTTTGATGTTTAAAATTAAAATTAAACATATCAAGCAAAGATAAAATATATCTAACTAAAGGATTATTCATTATATCCTTTTTTAAATCTATAAAAACAGGAATATCATATTGCATAAAAAGCTTTTGAATATTTTTACTATATGTTTCCATTGATGAGCTAACAACAGCAATATCTCTATATCTGTAGCCCTTATCACGAACTAGACTAACAATCCTTCTACATACATTTTCAAGCTCTGTATATGTATTCATTGATGAGAAGGCTTGTACACTTTTTAAGTCTTCAGAATAGCTATATTTAAGTGCAGGTGCTGTGAACATATTATCATCTATAGCCTTTATTTCCTTATTATCAATATAACTATTATCTAGCTTAATGATTTGAGGCTTAATATTTAATTCAACTGATAGGTTTCTTAATTGCACATATGTATCATGCGTTACCTTAAACACCTCATAATCATCAATAGCCTCTAAATTATCAAGACAATTATTATCAATATTAAGTGAAACAACAACACCCTTTGAATGCTCAATTAATTTCTTTATTACATTTAATCTTTGAACTGAAAAGCTCTCAAAATTATCTATGTAGATATATGAGTTCTTAATTATATTAGATTCATTTATTTTACTAATAAAATATTTTGTTTTATCCTCATCATCAAAGAATTTCTCAGCTGTTTCAAGTTCCATTTTTTTATAGATTTTTATTATATCTGAAAGCTTTCTTTTTAATAGCTCACTGTTGACACTATTTAAATCGATTCCTTCAAGCTTTGCTGCATCAATTTCATTCTTTTTTAGCTCCTTCATAAATGAATTAAATTCTCTTAAAAATCCATCTCTATGTAAAGCCTTTTTATACACAGTGAGTTCATCCAAGCTTTCCTCACATATTTTTTTAAGGAGCATTATCTTTCCATAATCATTGATAGACTGTAGCTTTAAACCTCCAAGCTCATCAGACACCATATATTCAAGCTTCTTAAAGCTAATTATCTGCATATCAAGAAGACCGTTATTACTGATTTTGTTTATTATATCAATTTCAGTAGAATAGGTCATTTGTTCAGGAACAATATATAAAAAGTTAGCTCCATCATTTAATTTACTTATTACATCATTATATAAATAATCAGATTTACCTGATTTTGCTCTACCAATCACAAGTTTAAATTCCATAATTATTGACAAGCTCCTACTATTTAAATTTATCTAATTAAGTAAATAGAACACAAATTGCATTTTTTATATATGTAATTTGTGTTCTAAAATTATTCCCTTTTATTGAAGTATATTCTTTAAAGCTCTTATTAAAAGCTTATTGTCTTCGTCTTTTTTAACTGCAATTCTATAATAGCCTGCACCAAGTCCTTCATAATCAGAGCAATCTCTTATTAAAATACCATATTGAAGCAGCTCATACTTTAAATCAATATCCTTCTCACATTTAAATAGTATAAAATTAGCATAAGAAGGATAAACCTTTAAATTTATCATCTCAAGCTTATCTATAAGATAACCTTTTTGTTCCTCTATATATTTGATTGACTCCTTCAAATAATCAGTCTCCTGAACAGCAGCTATTCCAGCAGCCTGTGCCATTGATGATACGTTCCACGTAGGTCCATATTCTCTAATTCCATCCATTATCTTAATGTTGCTTGACATACAATATCCAAGTCTAACACCTGCCATAGAATAAGTCTTAGAAAGAGATTTTAATATAATTAAATTACTATAAATTCCAAGCAATTTATTAGCACTATACTCTTCCTTGTCACTAACAAAATCCATAAAGCATTCATCAATAACAACATTAGCATCCACCTTTTCACAATATGCTAATATCTTTTCAATAAGCTTCTTTTCAGTAAGCTGAGCTGTAGGATTATTTGGATTACATATATATACTATATCAATATCCTGATCTATATAATCAAGAATACCTTCATCAAGTGCAAAATCATTTTCTTCGTTTAAATAGTAGTAATTTATTTTACAGTTTATTGATTCAAGGGCATGCTCAAACTCATTGAAGGTTGGAGCTATAATAAGTGCATTTTTAGGCCTTAAAAAATTTAACAATCTAAAAATAGACTCTATTGAACCATTTGAACAAAAAATATTGTCCTTTTGTACATTTTCATACTCTGATAAAGCTTGTAACAATTCTCTACAATTAAAATCTGGATATCTGTTTGCATGTTCAAGTGACTGTATAATGCTTTCCTTTATCCCCTCTGCAAGTCCATATGGATTAATATTTGATGAAAAATCAATAATAGCATTTTCATTAATATCGAGCTCTATGGCTGTTGTATAAATATCTGAACCATGTAAGTAGCTTTTCATTTTATTACCCTCTCAATCTTTTAGGTAGTGTCAAATAGACACTCCTATTTTTTTATTAAAATCTTATATTATCAAGGGTTACAAAGTTTTTATAAAATAAATAACAATGACCCCCAATTTTCTGATATAATTTGAATCACCACAAAACAAATAAAAAGAAAAGGTTGGTCATTGTTATGTCTCAAATTATATCTTATTTACTACTATATAATCAATATTTAATTAATAAAATTTACGAATTAACTTTATTTATCGCAAAACATATTCCTATTAAGCAATGGGCTTTTGATGATTCCAATAGTCCAAAGTATCAAAAGTTTAAAGTTGATAAACTTCCCATTATTAAAAAATTTATTAAACAGGATTACAATTTTCTACTTGAATACTATCTCTGGAAGTATAAAAAGCTTGTAAAACCAGTTCAGCGCCGTAACGGTAAAACAATTCCTGAGGATATTGTCTGCCCTTTATGTGGCGCTCCACATCAATATATCTATGACAACAATGGTGGCAATGGTCAATACCAATGCAAAGTCTGTGGTCAAACTTTTATTACTGGTGAACAGGCAACTTCTCCTTTAGTCCTTATATGCCCATACTGTGGACATACCTTAGTTGCTGTGAAAGACCGTAAACACTTTGTTGTACATAAATGTGTCAATAAAAAATGTTCATATTACAAGAATAATCTTAAACTTCTTCCTGAAAATCTAGATCCTAATGAAAAGTATAAATACAAACTTCATTACATCTATCGTGAATTTACCATAGATTTCTTTTCTATGGACTTAAACAAGCTTCCTTCTTGGGCTACAAGTTTTAAATTTAGAAGAAAAAATGCTCATATTATGGGTCTTTGTCTTACTTACCACGTTAATCTTGGTTTATCACTTCGCAAAACTGCTGCATCATTGCGTGAAATCCATAACATTAACATTTCTCATACTATGATTGCAAATTACGCAAGAACTGCTTCTGTATTAATTAAACCATTTGTTGACACCTTTGAATACAATCCTTCTAACAACTTAGCAGCTGATGAAACTTATATTAAGATTAAGGGGCTTAAAGGATATGTTTGGTTCATTATGGATGTCATTTCTCGTTCTATTCTTGGTTATCAAGTTTCTAATAGCCGTGATGTTGGTCCTTGTATTCTTACAATGAGAATGGCTTTTGATAAATTTAAAGAGTTCCCTGGTAAAATTCTAAGTTTTATTGCTGATGGTTACAGTGCTTATCCTTTAGCTGCTCAACAATTTAAAATTGAAAAAGATTGGGATTTGGATATTACCCGTGTTATTGGTCTTACTAATGATGATGCTATATCAAAGGAATATCGACCATACAAACAGAAAATTGAACGCCTCAATCGTACCTTTAAAGCTTCTTATCGTGTTACTTGTGGTTATGGTACAGATGATGGTGCTTTTTATGGTCTAAACCTTTGGGTTGCATATTACAATTTTCTTCGTCCACATGAGCTACACAAATGGAAACGTCCATTAAACGAAGTTGATATGCTTAAAAATACTGATAACATGCCTGGTAAATGGCAATTACTTATTTACCTTGGTCAACAAGTTATTCTTAATATGCAAGAGTCTCAACCTTTAAACTAATTATCTGTTCTTAGATTTTTAAGCCAGAGCTCTGTAGTCACCCGTAGGGCTTGCCCTTGATGGTATTTAAAAACAATGCTACAATGCTAAAGCATGATGGTAAAACTTTATCTGTTCTTGAGTTTTTAGCCATCGGTGCTTATTTGATTGCATTGTTTTTACATACTATCAAGGGTGACGGTTATTTCCGTCGAACTATATTTTTACGATTTTCTAAGTTCATCTAGAATTATTTTTTTAATTCTAGTTTTCATACGTTACTTTACACTACCATCTTTTAATTTATATTATAAACAATACTTAGTATTTGATTATATTACTTTATAGCTATTTTATGAGATTATTATAACAATTTAGAATAGTGAAATTTGTCGATTTGTAACTATTTCCCAACAAATAAAATCCCCATATTATCAGGAGATTTTATGTACAAAATATTAAATTATTTCTCCCGAAATATAATACTATTATAAAATAAAATCGTTTGAAATGCAACACAAATTATAAACAAATGTTCCCATGCTATGTTATAGTCTTGGAACTGCTATACTTATTAAAAGTGGTAATAAATAAATAATTGGCATTAGATAATACTCTTTTATTTTTCCATCAGATAGAACTTTAAAAAGTAATGATGCTATTAATATTGTAATTATATTAGACACATTATTATCTATTAAAATACTGTATTTTAATTTTATATTAACTATTACAATTATAAAAAGTATAGAAAAAAATATATTAAAATATTTTTTTAATTTACTCTTATTAATTTCAACTATTCTTTGAATTAATGCCTCTTTACCATTAAAAAATCCAACCTTAAAATTTGAATATGAGTTATAAATAATAATTACAATAAATAAAATTGAGAAGCTTGTAAGTAAGGTTAAGTTCTCATATAAAGCAAAATATATACAAAGCAAAGCAAAAATTTGACTTAATATAACCTGAATAGATATGTTATCTTTAATTATATCAAAGGAGCTTATCTCCTTTTTTTCTGCAATTTCTAATGAGAAGTATGAGTAATTCATCCATAATAGCCAAACCTTTAATATTGAAGATTTTGACATAGTACTTGTACTACTTATCATTTTTATCTTTGATAAATTTTTATATGTCTCTACAAGATAATAAATTAAAAATACTATGATAGCTAGTACTATTAAAATAGATTTAACAAAGAATAACAATAAAAAGGTCAATAAATATATAAATACTAAATTATAATTATTCTTACTAAAGATATTGGAAAAAAATGAATTTAACAAAATAAAAATGCCAGATAAGAACAATAAATTACTTAAGAAATCATAATTTCGATTAAAATTGTCTTTTAATAAGAATATTATTAAAAAGCACACTGAAATCAAGACTATTGACATAATTAATAATATTAATTGTGGTAATACTAATTCTGTTATATGCTTAGAATTAAATTTTTGAAATAAAAATGTGTTTATACTTAAACGAAACCTCCATATAAAACTAGCCAAATAGCCTAATAAGTAGGCAAAAGCAAAAGCTTCTATTGAATTTATTCTAAAAATTATAGCAGCCACTACAGCAATTATAGCAGTCAAGCATGGATCACCTTTAAGCTTGTCCTCAAATGAAACAAAATCTAAATATACTATATTTACAATTGCCCCGGCTGTCATTCCAAGTGCTACATCTCCTAATACAACTCCTGTCAACATACCAGCTACAACAGGTCTAAAAATAGTATAAAAACCAATACCGAAGGACCACGCTGTACTTATTCCAGCAAAATATATTAGGTTAATCAACAAGAACTTATATATATCCATAAAAATCCGCCTTATATAGACTATTCAAATAAAAATTTATCATTAACAAAAACTATACTCTTTTTACCATTTTTTATTATCTTTTCTATCATTTCATCCATACTATAGCTATCCTTGTTTATTGCTATATCCATAAACAATGGTAGGTTAACACCACTTATATGATAAAAATTATTATTTTTCATTAACTTATCTACAGCATTGAAGGTGCTTCCACCATACATGTCTGTAAAAACAATTAAGTCATTATTACCTACCCTCTTTATACTCTCCTCTACTTTTTTGCATAAGTCAATATATTTATCCCCAACATTAAAAGAAATACATTCTACATTTTGAATTTTACCTATTATCATTTCTGAGCTTTTTAATAGCTCATTACCAAAGCTTCCATGTGATACTATCAATATATTAATCATAACCTAGCATTCCTCTCATTAAAAAAGACTTTATTTTTTTTTACTATTATTATATAATATCGGCAGAATATTAAATTATTTTATAATTTTTAATAAAAAAATTACATATTTTTTACCAAAAGATAAAAATAGAAAGGATTATAAATAATATGTACGAAGATCATTACAAATTTTTTCAAAATAAAGAATGTGAGTATTTCCCTTGCCACAAAACAAATGATATAGAAAATTTTAATTGCCTATTTTGCTACTGTCCACTTTATATGTTAAAGGATAAGTGTGGTGGTAATTTTATAAAAAATCATGATATTAAGGATTGTTCAAATTGCCTAGTTCCACACTCCAAGGGAAGCTATGAAAGAATAATGGAAAAAATGACAGATGTAATAAAAAACGGAAGTGATTTTTAATCACTTCCAAGCTTTGCAAAATACTCTAGTAGCCCTGCATATATAGCCCACGCAACCTTTTCTTGATAATCAGGTGTCGATAAAAGCTTTCCTTCTTCTGGATTTGATACAAAGCCACATTCTATTAAAACAATAGGTATATTTGACTCATCAATTATTCTCATGTCCTTTTTAGCCTGTGGAACTCTTTGATTATTTTTATCTAAAATATTTCTAAGATTTTTTTGTATAATTTGAGCTGCCAACTTGCTCTTATCACATTTATTTTTATAAAAGCTCTGTGCACCATAATATTGGCTTTGAGTAAAAGCGTTTAGATGCACTGATACAACTAGATCTGCATTTGAATTATTAATTTTTACAATTCTTTTATCTAAGTCCTCATTCTTTTTCTCTCTTATTGTAGTGTTTGCACCTTCATCATAAAGAGCATTTTCTCCATATCTTGTCATTATAACCTCAAAGCCTGTGCTTTCTAAAAAACTCATTAAATATTTTGCAATTTCAATATTTATAGTAGATTCATTATCTCCAAATTTATTTACAGCACCAGGATCAATACCACCATGACCAGGGTCTATTAGTATTCTTATAGTATTACTTGATTTCTCAAGAAGCTCACTATTTGTATTTATGCTTCTACTTGCAATAAACACAATAATATTTATTATTATAATTGCTATTAAAGCAACAAAAAATATTAAATTAATTTTCTTAAATTTCTCTGACATTTCGCCTCCAAAATAAAAAATATATATTCAAATCTTATATTAAATATTATGAAAGACTTGTATATATATTCTTTTGATTTGAA
>JBPOHM010000013.1:0-1756 GCA_052035585.1 Bacillota bacterium | reverse complement strand
GATTCCTGATTTGGAACCTATAAAAGCTCCGAGATAAAGGAAAAGAAGTATTTGATTCATAAATGTTTTTGTGGCAGGAACGCTTACTTCAAGCCCCGCTGAAATATTTAGAAATTTATCACTTTTTATAGCAATAGATGATCCGATATTATTGACTATACCAATTATTTTTCCTTTATTCCTTTTTCTAAGCGAATTGATTACATTAATAACATCTTTTGTCTCACCACTCTGAGATACACATATAACTGCATCAGATTCATTAAAAGTTTCAAGATAATATTCGTTGAATGCTCCAGCAATAAATGGAAATACTTTTAAGTTTGTTAAATTACTTAAATAGTATGCTCCTATAAGGCATGCATGATAAGAAGTACCTGAACCAATTAAGAATATTCTATTTGAATTATTTAGTATTTCAGCTACACCAGAAATATCCGAAGAAGAGTTTTTGAGAAGTTCAAGAAGTTCTTTTGTTTTTTTGGGTTGTTCATAAATTTCCTTTAACATATAATGAGGAAAACCTTCAAGATTCGCTGATTCAATAGAGATGGTTGATTTTTCTGACTCTCTTTTTATTTCTTCTCCGCTTTCTATATCGAATATCTGATAATTTTTGCTATCGTAAATTACAAATTCCCCATCATTAAGTCTAACAATTTGGTCTGTCAATTCGAGAATTGAAGGAAGATCAGATGAACAGCATATAAAATCTTTACCAGTTCCCATATAAAGCGATGAACCCATCTTTACTGCAAGCATTTTCTTAATGTCTTTTTGAGAAGCTATAAAAGCATAATCACCCTCTAAAATCTTATTTGCGAGCGTTATAGCCTGTTTTATATCTTTAGTCTCATCAAAATATTTTTCAAATGCATGTACTACTACTTCTCCATCATTTGTTCCTCTTACTGTATGCCCTTCCTTAGTAAATTCTTCAATTAAAGTAGTAGTATTTACTATATTTCCATTATGTGCACCTATTATATCGCCATCGCAGTCATAATGCGGTTGAGAATTTTCTAATGAAGGTTGACCAAAAGTTGCCCATCTTAGTTGCACAATACCACGATCACCACTAAGTTCTTTTATATTTAACTCTTTCACAACTTTATCTAATTTTCCTGGAGCTTTTCTCAAAATAGTCTTACCATCATTTAAAAACACTGCAAAACCAGCTGAGTCATAACCTCTATATGTTAATCTTTTTGCAGCTCTGATAAGAATTTCACCAAGATCTTTTCTTTCTGTATCAAATATTATTCCAAAAACACCACACATCTTATTATTATTTATCCTTTCTAAGCTAAATAGCTCTTAATATAAACATTAATAAACCGTTAATTATACTCATTATGATTGCTAAGAAAATTGCTACAGGAAAGAAATTTGGTATGTTAAAACCTGGAACGATGTAGGAAACAGTATACAGGATCAAAGCATTTACAACAAAAGTAAATAATCCAAGTGTTAAAATATTTAAAGGAAGCGTAAGCACTATTAATATTGGTCTTATAAGAAGATTAAATATTGCGAGTATAATTGCAGACAATAAAGCAATCCATAGTGAATCAATTTTTATCCAGCTGCTTATTAATGTTGATAATAGCATAAGTGATATCCAGTTTGCGATTATTGATAATAAGAAATTCCTCATATATTATTCATCCTCCTTCTCGACAATTTCTCTGCTTTTAAAGGCTTTTTTAAGAGTTAATTGATCAGCATATTCTATATCACTCCCCAAAGGTAACCC
>JBPOHM010000125.1:0-1846 GCA_052035585.1 Bacillota bacterium | reverse complement strand
ATAGTTAATATCTGATGAATAATTGTTTTTTATAATATAGTGTCCATTGCTGTTTTTATAATTCCAAAGATTTTCTATATCCTCTGGACTAGGAGCATCTTGAAAAATCTTATGTTCTGATATGTTTTTTTCAATTATTTCAGCTGTTTTGCTAAGTGAAAACCTTTTAGTTGTTATATCACGATAGACATTTTTTATATCGCTTTTACTTAGTCCAACTATAGATAATTCGTTTTCAATAAAGAAATTTACTGCTTCCTTGTATTCAGTTTCATCTGCTATAATTTTATAACCAGAAAAGCTTGCTATTAAAATGAATAGAACAATAAAAGATACATATACAGGTCTAAATTTAAATTTTACTCTATTGTATGCGTTGTTTTTCTTTGCTTCAGATGTGTTACTATTGTTAAAGGATAGTATCTTGTTTTTATCTGGAAGTGGAATACTATCAAGCTGTTTTAATATATTATTTAATTTTTTCATTTATTATGACCTCCAATCATAGTTATTTTTAAGCTTTTTAATAGCTCTTTGATACTTTTTATGTAGTGAAAAAACATTAATATTTATTATCTTAGATATTTCCTTATAAGGTAATTTTGAATATAAGCGAAATATTATTATTTGCTTTTCTTCCTCATCAAGTATGTTTAGTATATCATTAACCTCTAGATGTGAGTATTCATCTTCTGTTATTTGCATTTCTTGTTCTATAAGCTCATTATCAATTGTTAGCATGTTTTTTCTTTTTCGTAATATGTCAATTGATAAATTGTGCGTTATTGAAAGTATCCAAGCCTTAGCATTGCTTCCTTTCTGATAAGTATGAGCAATGGATAAAGAATCATTGTTTCCTCTTGAAAATTCAATGATTGCTCTATCACATATATTATTCACATCATTAAAAATCATAAGATTTTCCTCCTGTTGTATTACCTATATAACGTTTGATAAGGTCGATTTCGGACATAATATTTTAAATAATTATATAAAAAATTTTATTAAAAAGCTATCGAAAAAAACTTTTTATTATGTTATAATTTTATAAAAGTATAAGCAAAGTTAAAAGATGAAAGGATGGATTTTTATGAATAAATTATCACCATCAATATTATCAGCTGATTTTTCTCAGCTTGGAGAGGAAATAAAAAAAACTGAATTAGGTGGAGCAGATTATGTGCATATAGATGTCATGGATGGTAGCTTTGTGCCAAATATAACTTTAGGAGCTCCTATAGTAAAATCAATAAGAAAAATTACAAATTTAACCTTCGATGTACACTTGATGATAAACAATCCTGATTTACATTTAGAGGATTTTTATAATGCTGGAGCAGATATAATAACAGTACATCAAGAGGCTTGTGTTCATTTACATAGAACAATTCAAAAGATTAAATTTCTTGGAGTAAAGGCAGGAGTTGCTTTAAATCCCGCTACACCAGTATCAATGATAAAGGATATAATTGAGGATGTTGATATGATTCTCTTAATGTCTGTAAATCCTGGCTTTGGAGGACAAAACTTAATATATAATGTAAAGGAAAAGTTTGCTGATTTACAGGAATTATTATATAAAAAGAACCTAAAGAAGGATATCCAAATAGATGGGGGAGTAACTTTAAATAACCTAAATGAGGTTCTAAGCTGGGGAGCAAATGTAATAGTAGCAGGCTCTGCAATATATCATGCTGATGATGTTGTTAAAAGAACTCAAGAGTTTAAGAATATTATGCTAGGTGTAAATAGAGTATAAGATTTAAGCAATAAAGAAATGGAGATAAGATGAAGGCTATAATAATAGCAAGTGGTAGTAGTGTTAAAAAGGAAATATTTAATGAAA
>JBPOHM010000045.1:0-27617 GCA_052035585.1 Bacillota bacterium | reverse complement strand
GCAATTGCTCTAAGCTGTATATAGTTTGTATTATTTATTGTATAAGCTTGCTTTAAAACCTTAGGATCACCATATCCAAATGATTCATCATCTATATTCTTAATGACAAACTGTGTATTGGTTGGTTTTGCTAAAACATTACCATTTACTTTTTGTTTAGTAGATGGCTTAGGTCCACCAAATTGAACTAAAGTATCTGCATCTACACAGAATATTCTAACACCAATGTTTCTTTGCTCTGAATTAGTAGAATATCCACCAGAAAAATAATATTCATTATATTTAGATAATGTTTTTGAACTACCTTTCTTAATTTCTTCATATATTGTATCATCATAATCACATGCATAATCTATCTCAGGATACAACGGACTCTTACCATCAAATTTAATATCATTAAATGGCATTAAATTGTAACTAAAAGGATCATAATTAGAATCTGTTAGTTTTACTGTTGCACCTTCAGGCACAACTACAAAGTAAATTGTAGTATGACCATCACCACTAACCTTACTTCTACTATCAATAGCGTAAACGTTAGAAATTTCAATTTTAAACGATCCACCGTCTATCGTCTTAGTACTACCGCCACTTACAGCATATGTTTGCATTGGTATTAAGGTTATAATCATAAAAAGAATAACCACTAAGCTTATAACTTTCTTCTTCATATAATTTTTCTCCTACTTTAGTTTTTTATTTTTTCTTTTAATTTTTCTGAACTATGAAAGCCCATAATATGTGCAGGTATTAAATTAATTGGTTTTTTAATAAAAGCATCATATTCTCTTGCAACTTCTCTACATACTATGATCTTATTATCCAACAAGCTTCTTGCCGCTGTATTATTTTCACTACCACGCTCCTGCATGTACAAGGAACGATGTAGTTTTATCTGTTCAATTATAGATTCAAGACTACTTCTTTTTTCAATAAGCTCCCTATAGCTTATTACAAACCATGTTAAAACTAATGCTGCTAAACAAATACCTGCTATAATCCAACCAAGTATGGATGATATCATAGCACTTCACCCCTTTTCTATGTAATTTGCATACGCTAATAATAACAAATTTTAAACATTATAAAATTTTTATCGCACGAAAGGTGTTTTATAACGCATGAATCGTTATTTTTGATTTCTTGAATATATTTTAGTTTTATGATAAAATAATGTCGAAGCTTATACATAAATGGAGGAAATGGACATGCATATTGCAATTTGTGATGATAACATAGATGAGCTTTCTCGCATTTCTTCTCTATTAGAGTCCTATCGCAGAGAATGTAATAGTTCAATTACTTATGAAGCTCTACATAACGCCACTGAGCTATTAGAAACAATAAAAGTCCGAAACTTTGATTTGTTAATTTTAGACATACTAATGCCTGGTATTACAGGAATTGATGTTGCTAAAGAAATTCGACAATCTAATAATCAAATACCTATTATATTTCTCACCTCATCACGCGAGTATGCTGTAGAAAGCTACAGAGTAAACGCAGAGGATTATATATTAAAACCTGCTAGAAAAGATGAAATGTTCCATGTAATTAACAAGCAATATGCAAAGTTTGTGCAAGAGGATTCATACCTTACAATAAAAATTGAAGGTGGAATTATGAAATTACCTTATTCTAAGATTGTGTATATTGAAGTTATTAATCGTAGAATTTATTTTAATCTTGCAGATGGTGAAATAAAACAGGCTTATGGATATTTAGCTGATTTCGAATCGTTGTTGCTAGCAGAGCCGAATTTTTATAAACCACATCGTTCCTATTTGGTCAATCTAAATTATGTGACACAGCTTGATAAAAATGGACTTGCTACTACGATTGGAAAAACTATTCCTGTTGCAAGAGATATATTTGCAAAGACAAAGGCAGCATATATGAAATATCTTTTAACATCAAATGATAGAGAGGAGACACTATAATGCTTACTTTTTTAGGTTTATTACGATACGGTTTAGTATTAATATTTGGTGTTGCTGTATCTATTATGTTTACTGGAGTTAAAAGCACACGCTCTAACAAGCTAGCTACCATATGCTTTTGTGTTGCTACTCTATTTGCTCAAATAATATCTTGGTATATGTTTGGAATGCAATTTACAACAAAAATATATCCTTTTATTGTTCATATTCCATTGATTTTATTTTTTACTATTTATTTAAAGCTTTCATGGTCAATTTCAATTAGTAGTGTTTTAGCAGCTTATCTTTGTTGTCAAATACCACGTTGGATAGGAACAGTAATGCTAGCTATTTTTAAAATAGATATAATTGATCATATTGCTTACATAATTATAATGAGTATAGAATTTTATTTTTTAAAAAGACATGTTGCAAATTCAGTTAGTCAATTAATAAGTCGTTCAAAAAAATCATGTCTAATTTTTAGTGTTGTACCTTTATTATATTATTTATTTGATTATATAACTGCAATTTATACTAATTTATTATACTCAGGAGCACATGAGGTAGCGCAATTCTCACCTTCACTCATAAGCGCATTTTACTTCATTTGTGTTATTCTATATAACAATGAAACTCAAAAGCAAATTGAATCTCAACGAGAGCTAGATATTTTTTCTGCTCAACTAAAACAAGCAAAGCTTGAGCTTGACAGCATGCTGCAGCTACAAAATAAATCAATTAATTACAGACATGAAATAAGAAATCATTTAACTAAAATAAATGATCTTGCAAATGAAGGTGATATACAAAGTATAAAAGAATATTTAGCTAATATAAAGGCTAATATTGATACCTTAACTCCAATTAACTACTGCGAAAATGAAACTGTTAACTTAATTTTATCTACCTTTGTAGCCCAAGCTATAAATGAAGATGTTGAGCTAAAGATGGATATAAAATTACCAAATAATCTTGAAGTAAATGACACTGAGCTATGTGCATTACTATCTAATATGCTAGATAATGCAATAGATGCTGCAGCACAGGTTGATGATAAAAAGCTACGCAAGGTATATATTCAAGCTTTGGTTAAGGATGATAAATTGCTTATTTCTACAGAAAATGCTTATGTTGGTGAAATTGAAATGGATGGAGAAATACCTATATCAAAGAAAAAAGGATATACTCAAGGCTTTGGAATTAAAAACATTATAACAATTGTCGAAAGCTATGATGGTCTTTATTCAATAGAAACAGATGGTGGAGTATTTATTCTTCAAATATTAATTCCTTTAAAAATCAAAAAAGCTGCCTCAAGTTAATATGAGTCAGCTTTATTATTTTAATATTTTATTCTTGTTCTTGTGCTTCTGAGTCAAGGCTTCTAAGTCCTACAACACCATCTACAGGAAGAGAAATAACCAATGCTTGGGCTTCTGTTTTCATCCCAGCTTCATTAATTATTGCCTTCATAATATTGTTCTTGTCTTTAGTCAAGGTTGTAATAAAAATCATTTCTTTTTCTGATGATAATGAAATTCCAAAAAACTTTTCAGCCTTATCAAAGCCTGTTCCCTTTGCATGAATTATTGTTCCACCACCAGCACCTGCTCTCCTAGCTGCATCCATAACCATATCGGTGCATCCTAAATTAGCAATTACAATTATTAAACTATATTGACTTTCAGTCATGCTTTTCTCCTCCTTCATTTCAGGATTTATATTTAAAACATTATCTTGAGCACCTTGCTCTAAAAAGGCTATAGCTGATTGAGCACAAATACTGTTTAATGGTATACTCATCCCGATCCCTACTCCAGGTACATCTATATCCATTTTATAAACTAAATCCTTTAAAATCTTTTTTGAATTTTCCTTTTTCACTACAGTAAACAATACATTTTTTTCTGTTTTATCTAATCCTAGATAATCTAGTATTGCACTTGTCGCTGTACCTCTTCCTACTACACTAAGTACATTTAATGAACCAAGTCCTTTGAAAAATTCAATAAATTTCTCACTTAAACTCTTTTTAACTATTGTTACGATTAAGTTCAAACCTGACATTTTATCTCACATCCTTTACAATTCGATAATCTCATCGTCATCATTTGCAATATTATTATCTGATTTAATATTTTCTTTATTATTTATATTGGAATCAAGCTCTGTGATGCTATCATCAACTGTAATAGCTTCTGCATGCTCTGTACTTCTTGATATCTTAATTTTATAATATACACCCAATAGCTGAATAGTAATAAGTGGTGTCATTGCTACCATTGCTACTAATCCAAAGGCATCTGCAAAAATATTACCACCTACAGCTTCACAAGCTCCAATAGAAAACGCAAGTAGGAATGTGGCTGTCATAGGTCCAGAAGCAACTCCTCCGGAGTCAAATGCTATTGATGTAAATATTTTTGGTACAAAAAATGTTAGTATAATTGATATTGCATATCCTGGTAACAAAATATATATAATAGGAATTCTTAATAATATTCGTAGCATCGACAATCCTAAGGATACTGATATACCAAGTGATAATGCAAGATTCATAGCTTTTTGTGGTATTGCCCCTGCTGTTATTCTTTCAACCTGTGCATTTAAAACATGTACTGCTGGTTCAGCTTTAACAATGAAATATCCTATTAGCATTGCAATAGGAACAATTATCCAGTTATATTCAAAGCCAGCCAAAACCTTCCCTATCTGTGCTCCTACCGGCATAAACCCAACATTTACTCCAGTTAAAAATAAAACTAAGCCAATATATGTATATGTAATACCAAACACCATCTTTAAAAATTGCTGTTTATTTAATCTCATGGCTATTATTTGAAATAATATAAAAAATATTACTATAGGTGCTAATGATAATGCCATTTCAGCTATATATTTTGGAAACTCATACCAAAATAAACTCCAAAGTTCTATTGAGTTCCCTATTTGTGGAACTGCAACACTTGAATAAGCTGAGCTATCTAAGTCATAAATAAAGGCTAGTAAAAATATTGCAAGTATTGGTCCTACAGAAGAAAGAGCTACAAGACCAAAGCTATCTCTATTTGTATTTCTATCCTTACGTATTGAAGATACCCCTATACCAAGTGCCATAATGAATGGAACAGTCATTGGTCCAGTTGTAACTCCACCAGAATCAAATGCTATTGATAATAGATTTTTAGGTACAAAAAATGCTAATATAAATATTAAGGTATAAAAGAATATTAACAAATTTGAAAGCTTTATAGAAAAAACAATACGTAATAAAGCTATAACTAAAAATATACCTACTCCTAATGCAACAGTACCTATTAAAACTAGATTTGGAATTCCTTGTACCTGATTAGCTAACACCTGTAAATCTGGCTCTGATATAGTTATTATAGTACCTATTAAAAAGCTTACTATAACAATTAAAACTATACTTCTTGATTTAGTTATAATAGATCCAACACGTTCACCCAATGGTACCATTGCCATATCAGCTCCAATTGTAAAAAAAGCCATTCCAATAATTAATAATGTTGCACCTAATAAAAATGCAAGTAAATCTGATGTTGGAATGGGAGTAATTGTAAAGCATAAAACTATTACTATAAGTGTTATTGGTAAAACTGATGTCATTGCTTCCTTTAGGCTATCAAAGAGAATTGATTTTGCTTTTTCCCAATTTCTCATTTGATTTTTTAAAAGAAGCGTATTTTCACTCTTGCTTTTTTTGATGTCATTCAATAATATCATCCTCCTAATCACAAGCTAATATGTTAAGACTATTAGTATTTATTATAAGGTAAATAAAGAATTATGTCAACTTGTTAAAATTTGCTAATAAATTCACTCTGATTTATTAATCCGAATTTTAATAACTATTCTAATTATATATTTCGTATTATAGCGAACATTAACTTGTTAGAATTTAAAAAATTATAGGATATTCTATTGACATGCATTTTTTTATTTGATATTATAATAACGTAAATTGATATTATATTTTACATAATCTATTAAAACAAAAAGGAAGGTTAGTAACAAAAATGAACTCAATTGTAAAAAGAATATTTGTTGAAAAAAAAGATGGTTTTAATGTTGAAGCAAAAAATCTTTTATATGATTTGACTGAGAATTTGAACATAAAGGAATTAACTAATTTACGTATAATAAATAGATATGATGTTTCTAACATTTCCGATGAAGATTTTGAAAAATCAATTACAAATATCTTGTCAGAACCAAATCAAGACATTATATATAGAGAACACGAAAAATTTATAAGCGATAATGAAAAGTTGTTTGCGGTTGAATATTTACCAGGACAATATGATCAAAGAGCTGATTCTGCAGCAGAATGCATAATGATATTGACTGGAAAGGAAAAGCCACCAGTGAAATTTGCTCGTATTATAGCTTTGTCTGGTAATCTAACTGATGATGACCTTATAAAAATAAAGAAATATTATATTAATCCAGTTGATTCTAGAGAAGCAAGTTTAATAAAGCCTTTAAATTTAGATGATAATTATAAGGAGCCTGCTGATGTTACTTATGTTGATGACTTTATAAATATGAGTTTACCTGAGCTAGAATCATATAAAGAATTATCTAGCTTTGCTATGAGCATTGAAGATTTAGCTCTTTGTCAAAATTATTTTAAAAACACAGAAAAAAGAAATCCAACAATAACAGAGCTTAAGGTAATAGACACCTATTGGTCTGACCATTGTAGACACACTACATTTTCGACAATTCTTAACGACATAAAATTTGATAAAACAAAAAATTCCAATATTATAAAAGAAATAGAAAACACATATGAGCTATATCAAAATACAAGAAGGCTTATATATAAAAATAAAGAAAAAGATATTTGTCTAATGGATTTAGCTACTATAGCTGCAAAGGAGCTTAGAGCTCAGGGTATGCTAAATGATTTAGAAGAATCTGATGAAATAAATGCATGTAGCATAATAGTTAATGCAAAAATAGATGGACAAGATGAAGAGTGGCTCGTTATGTTTAAAAATGAAACCCATAATCACCCTACAGAAATTGAGCCATTTGGTGGTGCAGCAACCTGTTTAGGAGGAGCAATAAGAGATCCACTTTCAGGACGCTCATATGTATATCAAGCAATGAGAATTACTGGTAGCGCTGATCCTAGACAAGCTATAGAGGCTACATTACCAGGTAAGCTGCCTCAAAGGAAAATAACTACTGAAGCAGCAAATGGTTATAGCTCATATGGAAATCAAATAGGACTTGCAACTGGCAAGGTTGTAGAGATATATGATGAGGATTATGTAGCAAAAAGAATGGAGGTAGGTGCTGTCATAGCTGCTGCTCCAAGAAAAAATGTAAGAAGAGAAAAATTAATATTTGGAGATTTAATTATTCTTTTAGGGGGAAAAACAGGACGTGACGGCTGTGGTGGAGCTACAGGTTCATCCAAAGAACATACTGAGGAATCAATTAACCTATGCGGCTCAGAGGTTCAAAAGGGTAATGCCCCAACTGAAAGAAAAATTCAAAGATTATTTAGAAATGAAGAACTAAGTAGATTAATAAAAAAATGTAATGATTTTGGTGCTGGTGGAGTTTCAGTAGCAATTGGAGAGCTTGCAGATGGACTAAGCATAAACCTAGATGTTATACCTAAGAAGTATGAAGGTCTTGATGGAACAGAGCTTGCTATATCAGAATCACAGGAAAGAATGGCTGTGGTAGTAGCTAAAGAGGATATAGATAAATTTATTAGCTATGCAAACGAAGAGAATCTCGAAGCTGTTGTTGTAGCAAGTGTTACAGATGATAGAAGACTTAAAATGTACCATAATGGTAAGGAAATATTAAATATAAGCAGAGATTTCTTAGATACTAATGGAGCTAAACAAATGACTGATGTTTTGGTAAAGGCTAATAATGTATCAAGCTTTGAAAGTAACAAAATAAAAGCATTTAAGGCTGATAACTTGAGAGATGCTTGGTTAGAAAACTTAAGAGATTTAAATGTTTGCAGTCAGAAGGGATTGGTAGAAAAGTTCGATTCAACAGTAGGAGCTTGCACAGTTCTTATGCCATTTGGTGGAAGAACTCAAATGACTCCAACAGAAGGTATGGCTGCTAAACTTCCAGTACTTAATGAAAATACAAGCACCTGCACCTTAATGGCTCATGGCTTTGATCCTAAATTAACAAAGCTTAGTCCTTATCATGGTGCTATATATGCAGTTCTACACTCAATTGCTAAAATAGTTGCCATGGGTGGAGATTATTCAAAAATCAGATTAAGCTTCCAAGAGTATTTTGAAAAGCTTGGAAAGGACGCAGAAAAGTGGGCAAAACCATTTACAGCACTACTAGGTGCCTTCAAAATACAACATGAACTAAAAATTCCTGCAATTGGTGGTAAGGATAGCATGTCTGGTACATTTAAGGACTTAAATGTTCCTCCAAGCTTAATAAGCTTTGCTGTTTGTGTTGAAGATATTGAGAATATAATATCTCCAGAGTTTAAAAAGGCTGGTAGCAAGGTAATTTTGGTTAAAGTTAAAAAGGATGAAAATTATATTCCTGACTTTAATGATATAAAGAATAAGTATTCTAAAATACATGATTTAATTAAGAGTGGTAAAGTTTTAAGTGCTCATACTGTGGGGTATGGTGGAGTTGCAGAAGCAATTAGCAAGATGAGCTTTGGAAATAAAATTGGCTTCTCTACTATTGGTAGCACAATATTTGATTCTAATTTCTACTTTGCTCCAAAGTACGGAGATATAATTCTAGAAGTAGATAATTTGGATAATTTAGATATACCTTATTTAGTTATAGGTGAAACTATTACTCAGAAGAAAATATCAATAAATAATTCTTACAATATTAGAATTGATGAAATGATAAATGAATGGTCCAAGCCACTTGACAATATCTTCCCTATTAAAAAGGATATTGAAGGTAAAATAAAAGATTATCAATATACTGCTGGAAATAAAATAGCAAAATCTAATAAGGCAAGCATTGCTAAGCCAAGAGTGTTTATACCTGTATTCCCAGGTACAAACTGTGAATATGATACTAAAAGAGCATTTGAAAGAGCTGGGGCAATAGCTGAGACCTTTGTATTTAAAAACTTAAGCCCAACTGATATTGGGCTATCAATAAAAGAGATGGCAAAATTAATTGATAAATCACAGATTGTTGCCTTTCCAGGCGGATTTAGTGCTGGGGATGAACCAGATGGCTCTGGCAAATTTATAGCTGCAACATTTAGAAATCCTATTTTAAGTGAAGCAATAATGAAGCTAATAAAAAATAGAGATGGACTAATGATAGGAATTTGTAATGGCTTCCAAGCACTCATTAAGCTTGGGCTTGTACCATATGGTGAGATTAGAGAAATAGCTGAGGATGATCCTACATTAACATACAACGCAATCGGAAGACATATTTCAACCTTTGCATTAACTAAGGTTGTTTCTAATCTATCTCCTTGGTTTAATAATTGTAATGTATCAGATGTTTTTAATATTCCACTATCTCATGGTGAAGGAAGATTCGTTGCAAATGAAGAGTGGATTAGTAAATTAAAGGAAAATGGACAAATAGCTACACAGTATGTAGATAGTGACTTTAATCCAAGCTATGATGGTTCATTTAATCCAAATGGCTCAGTTGAAGCAATAGAGGGTATAACAAGCCCAGATGGAAGAATTTTGGGTAAAATGGGACACTCTGAAAGACTTGACATAGGAACATATAAAAATATTCCATATAACAAGGACCAGAAGCTTTTTGAAGCAGGTGTGGCATATTTTAAATAATATTTATATAGAAAGGGAACAAAATGAAAATAGCAATAGTTATGGGAAGCGATTCTGACTTTCCAGTAATAGAAAAGGGATTACAAATATTAAAGGATTTTGGTGTTGATTTTGAAATTAGAGTTATATCAGCACATAGAACACCTGATATAGCTACTGATTTTGCTAAAAATGCTGAAAAAAATGGATTTGAAGTAATAATCGCAATAGCAGGAAAGGCAGCTCATTTAGGTGGAGTTCTTGCAGCCTGTACATGCTTGCCAGTAATAGGAGTACCTGTTAAATCAACAGCCCTTGAGGGTATAGATGCATTATTATCAATAGTGCAAATGCCTCCTGGAGTTCCTGTTGCTACAGTAGCAATTAATGCTGGTGATAATGCAGTACTTTTAGCAATTCAAATGCTATCTATTAAATATCCAGAGCTTAGAACGAAGCTCCATGAATTTAAAAAGCAAATGGAAGAAAAAGTAATAAAAGCTGATAAAGAATTGCAAAATCGCTTGTAGGGAAATTGTATTTTTTAAATTAAAATAGTGAAGGTAAAAGAAAAGGAAGGTAAATTAAAGATGCAAAAGTTAGAACAATTATATGAAGGAAAAGCAAAGAAGGTATTTAAAACTGATAATCCAAATCAATATATTGTAGAATACAAGGATGATGCTACAGCTTTTAATGGAGAAAAAAAAGGAACTATAATAGGTAAAGGTGTTGTTAATAATAAAATGACAGCTGCGATCTTTGCAATGCTTGAGGAACAAGGAATACCTACACATCAGATAGAGCTTTTAAGCGATAGAGAGTGTCTAGTTAAAGCTGTTAGGATACTTCCTATTGAGGTTATAGTAAGAAATGTTGCTGCAGGCTCATTATCTCAAAGATTAGGCCTTGAAGAAGGAACTCCAATGAAAAAAACTGTTTTAGAATTTTGTTATAAAAATGATGAACTTGGAGACCCAATGATAAATGATTATCACATTTATGCTATGGAGCTAGCTACTGAAGAGCAGCTTGACAAGGTTAAAGAATATGCTTTAAAAATAAACGAAATTCTACAAAAATTCTTCCTTGAGAGAAATATTAAGCTGATAGATTTTAAATTAGAGTTCGGTCTATATGATGGTGAGGTTATACTTGCAGACGAGATTTCTCCAGATACATGCAGATTATGGGATAAGGATACAAATAAAAAGCTTGATAAGGATAGATTTAGAAGAGATTTAGGTGGAGTTGAAGAGGTTTATCAAGAGGTTTTAGGAAGAATAAGCAAATAAAGCTTGAAAAGAAACAGAAAGGAAATTAGTCTAAAATGTTCGAATATGAGAAATTATTTGCCGATGATAAGCTACATGAGGAATGTGGCATTGTAGGACTATATACAGAGAAGCCAGAGCTTTCCTCGCATCTTATGTACTATGGACTTTTTGCATTGCAGCATAGAGGACAGGAAAGTGCAGGTATTGCATCAAGCATCGGCGGTGGTCAAATAGAGCAGCATAAGGGTATGGGTTTAGTTGCTGAAGTATTTAACAAGGATAATTTAAGTAAATTAAATGGTCAGGCTTCTATTGGTCATGTTCGTTATTCTACTACTGGTGGCAGTCATATTGAAAATGCTCAACCACTTGTAGTTAAATATAAAAAATGTGCATTTTCTCTTGCCCATAATGGAAACTTAGTAAATGCTGATTCATTAAAGGACATACTTGAAAATTCTGGTGTTATATTTCAAACCTCTACTGATACTGAGGTAATTGCAAATATGATTGCAAGAAACTATAATGATAATCTTGTCAGATCATTAAAAAATGTTATGGAAATTATAAAGGGAGCCTTTGCTCTTGTTTTGATGGACGAGAAATCTGTGATAGGAGTTCGAGATCACTTTGGTCTTAGACCTCTTTGCATAGGTAAAAGACCTGATGGATATATTCTTGCTTCTGAGAGCTGTGCGATAACAGCAATGGGTGGAGAATTTATAAGAGATGTTGAGCCAGGTGAAATAGTTGTAATTAATGAAAATGGCATAGAAAGTATAAAAAGCAATAAATATGCATCAAAAAAATCATGTATATTTGAATATGTATATTTTGCAAGACCAGATAGCGTAATTGATGGTATAAGTGTTTATGAGGCTAGGTATAATTCAGGAAGAGAGCTTGCAAAGGAAGCACCAATTAAAGCAGATTTAGTTTTTTCTGTTCCAGACTCTGGTACTCCAGCAGCTATAGGCTATGCTCAGGAGTTAGGTATTCCTTTTGGTCTTGGATTAGTTAAAAACAGATATGCTAAAAGAACATTTTTAGAGCCAAACCAAGAGCTTCGTGAAGAAGCAGTAAAAATGAAATTAAGTGTTTTAAAGGAGCTTGTTAAGGACAAGGTAGTAGTTATGATTGATGATAGCATAGTTAGAGGTACTACTAGTAGAGAGCTTGCGACTATGGTAAGAGAAGCTGGTGCAAAGGAAGTTCATGTTAGAGTAGCCTCACCTCCTGTTACACATTCATGCTACTTTGGAATTGATACTCCATATAGGAACTTTTTAATAGGAGCTATAAAAAGTAATGAAGAAATAAAGGACTTTATAAAAGCAGACAGCTTATATTTTTTAAGTATACAAGGACTTATTAAGGCAACCGGACGAGAAAATGGATATTGTTTAGCCTGCTTGAATGGTGATTATCCAATGGAAGTACCGAAGTTTAATTAAGGAAGGGATTTTTGCAAATGGACGATAAATTAACTTATAAGGAAGCTGGTGTTGATGTTCATGCTGGCTATGAAACTGTAAGGCTTATTAAGGATAGTGTAAGAAAAACCTATATAAAAGGAGTAATGTCAGATATAGGTGGCTTTGGTGGAATGTTTGCATTAGATAAGGACGAGTATGAAGAACCAATTCTTGTTTCTGGTACTGATGGAGTTGGAACTAAGCTTATGATAGCCTTTATGACTGATAAGCATGACACAATTGGTGAGGATGCAGTTGCAATGTGTGTAAATGATGTGATATGCCAAGGGGCTAAGCCATTATTTTTCCTTGATTATATAGCTACAGGAAAACTCGAACCTGAAAAAGCTGCTAAAATAGTTGAAGGTATTGCTAGTGGCTGTGTAAAATCAGGCTGTGCCTTAATAGGTGGTGAAACTGCTGAAATGCCTGGCCTATATAGAGATGGTGAGTATGATGTAGCTGGTTTTTGTGTTGGCATTGTAGATAAGAAAAAAATTATAGATGGTAGTACAATAAAGGAAGGCGACATACTAATAGGCATACCCTCAAGTGGAATTCATAGTAATGGTTATTCTTTAGTTAGAAAGGTATTTTTTAATTATAAAAATTACAATGTAAATGATTATATTGAAGAATTAGGCTCTAGCTTAGGTGAAGCCTTAATAACACCAACTAGACTTTATCCAAAGCTTATACTTGATTTGATAAATAAATTTAATATAAAGGGTATATCAAATATAACTGGTGGAGGCTTTTATGAAAACATACCTCGTATGTTCCCAGAAGGCTTAACTGCTGATATTGAAACTAAAAATATTAACGTCCTTCCTATATTTAAGCTTATACAAAGAGAAGGTAATATAGATATAGATGAAATGTATGGTACATTTAACATGGGAATAGGTATGGTTTTAGCTGTAGACAAAAATGATGCAGATAAAATAATAGAATACATGCAATCAATAGGTGAAGAACCAGTAAAAATAGGCACTATGGTAAAAAGAGAGGGTGGCTTAAAAATATGTCACAATTAAGTCCTAAAAAAATTGCAGTATTAATATCCGGTGGAGGAACTAATTTACAAGCATTAATTGATAAGCTTGATGAAATAAACGGATATATAGATATTGTAATTTCTAACAAAAGGGATGCTTATGGACTAGAAAGAGCTAAGCTAAACAGCATAGATACCCTATATATTAATCAAAAGGAATATAATAGCATAGATGAGTTTAATAATAAGATAATTGAAGAGCTTACTAAACATAGCATTGATCTAGTTGTATTAGCAGGCTATCTTAAAATTCTAAGCAAAAGCTTTATTAACTCCTTTAGAAATCGTATAATAAACATACATCCATCACTTATACCTTCATTTTGTGGTGATGGATATTATGGTCTTAAGGTCCATGAGGCGGCAATAAATTATGGTGTCAAAATAAGTGGTGCAACTGTTCATTTTGTAACTGAGAATACAGATGCAGGACCTATAATACTTCAGGATACTGTTCAGGTTGATGATAATGATACAGCAGAAAGCCTACAAAAAAAGGTTCTACAATTAGAACACAAGCTTCTTCCAGAAGCAGTAAAATTGTTTTGTGAAGATAGACTAATAATAGAAAATAGAAAAGTTATTGTCAAAAAATAATAAAAAAGTGAAGCTTCACTTTTTTATTATTTTTTATCAATTTTCTTATAGCTATTTTTTATAATCTTAACACTCTGTTTATCTATAGTTTCATTGCTATATCTAGCTCTTCTATAGATATGCTTAATATTCTCTATATCTTCTTCATTATTTTTAAACATTTTAGACGCTCTATTACTTATAGTTTGACTATTATCATGTATAAAAAAATACATCCCATTTTTATAGCAAAGCTCTAAAAATTTTCTATACCAATTTCTAACTTGATTTGTAGGATCAAATCTGTTTTTAATACCCTTATGCTGAACATCTTCATCTAAAAAGCTTCTATATTCAGCAACGCCTTCAATATATACATGCTTTTTCTTATTCTTAATTTGAAGCAACTTCTTTATTAGGAAAATTAATAATATTAGAATTATACTAGCAGCTATTACTATAAATCCATAAAATGCAGCTAAATTTTCTTCTAATAACATACTACTAGGATCCTCAACTTCTCCGCCTTCATTAGATAATTTTGACATTTCAGGACTTAAAAATTGAATATATCTATTTATAAACTTACCAAAAGGTAAAAAAATAAATTTTAATATCTGAGCAACAATAGGTATAATTACTTCTGTATATGTAAAACTTATTGCAGATAAAACTGGTACTAAAACTATTTCTGAACTAAATATAATACATATGATACAGGCTAAAACAATAATTAATATATTCACTCTAATAAATCTTTTATTATTTATTATATCTTCACTGTGTCTCATTGTACGAAGTAAATACAAACCACTTATTATAAATATAATAAAGTATTGAATTCCATTCCTATAAAATAATTCAAGTCTATTTGTTATAAGAATAAAAACCAATAAAAACACACTAGCTATAGCAAGCTTTATAAATAAACCCTTAAAATTATAATAATTTTCAAGAAGATACTCTTTTTTAATTAAATAAATTAATAGCAAACTAGGAATAAACGCTGCAATAATACCTCCAATTGACTTAGCAAATAATGCAGCTAGAATAAATCCTAAAAAGGAAATATTTTTTAGCTTGGAATAATTTTTATTATTTCTAAGAACAAAGTAAAGCAAGTAGCTTGCAAGTATTATAAAAAACATTATAAATCTCGAGCTATTATCAATAAATATCATATTAGCAAAGCTAAAATAAAAAGCTAAAAAATAAATCTGTCTTATCAAAGAAATTAATAGCATACTACTCTCCTCCTTGTTCATTGTTCATATTTGAATTTATAGCAGAACTTGGAGTTAAAATACACACATCATGACCACTTATATCCTTTAACTTATCTATCAAGAATAAGCTCCCTGCATCTTCTTTTGAATAAACATCATCTATATTAGGTGTAATAAGAATATGCCCTACTCCTGATTCAGCAAAATTAATAGCCTTTTCCATCATTTGCTCATATGAATCCTTTATAATATCACTAGAAGCTCTTCCTAGTCCTTCTAATACAGTCATTAAATAATTTTTACCCCAATAAAATTCCTTATAATCTTGAAAAACCTGTTTAGAGCCTTCAAGTATTGCATTAGAAACAACCTTGTATTTTATATTCTTAGCATCTAAATACTGACATACAGTTCTACATATTGAAAAGCACTCTTCAACTAGCTCATCACTATCCTCTCCAACATAATCTAGATTTAATATAACAGTAACCATTAATTCAAGTGTATGATCATATTTCTTTACCATTAATTGACCTAGCTTTGCTGTTTGCAACCAAGAAATCATCTTTTGAGGCTCTTGTCCAGTATATTCACTAAAGCCTACTGTAAGTACAGGGTCTTCAAATATAAATCTATTTACTGACATTTCTCCTATGTAACCATTTAATTTAACATCTATATTTGATACAGTAGTTTCTTTTGGAATTACTACTATTTCTTCAGTGGTTTCATAGATTCCAACAGTTTCAGTAAGACCAAGAAAATCACCACCAAATATTGTAGCCCCATACATTAGATACCTACCTCTTCTAGGTATAGAAACTCTTAATCGTCTTTCTAGAACCTGCCTTGGCATCATATATTGGCTACTTTCAACATATGCATAGTTATAGTCCTCTCTTTTCGTTGGAATATTTATTTCCTTAGAAAATCTTTCCTTGAGACGCAAATAGGATTTAAAACGTCTAGACCTATTTTTTAAAACACAAACTATATCAAACTCTTCATTTGGTTCAACTATGCTTAATGAAGGCTTTTGATTGTATTCTATTCCATCTAGTGCATTTTTTACTGAGTTCTTTTCAATTATATATACAATTAACGCTATTGCAATTATTGTAATTACAAACATATTTCCCTCCATCACAGAGTTTACATTACAATAGTAATATAAATTCTGCTTAACGGTATAAAGTAGATATTAGCAGTTATATCCTTTCTAATGGAACAGGTATATTTCTTATTATCTCATCTAAATAAACAGATATTTCCTTTGCTCTTCTTCCTCCAGCTGATATAATACGATGGCAAAGTACATCCTGTGCTACAGCCATAACATCCTCAGGTAAAACAAAATCTCTTCCACTCACAGCAGCATATGCTTGGCTTGCCTTGTACAAAGCTATTGCTCCACGAGTTGATACTCCTGTTAAAAATCTTCTATCATTTCTAGTAGCAGTAACAATAGCTAGCATATACTCAGCTACATCCTTATTAACTGTTACTAAGCTATAGTTATCCTTTACATATTGAGTTTCCTCGCTACTTACTACACATTCTAAGCCTTCTACAATATCAATAGTTGATTTTCTGGCTATAACTTCTAATTCCTGCTCCTTTTCCATATATCCAAGAGATAATCTCATAAAAAATCTATCTATTTGAGCCTCTGGCAATGGAAATGTTCCTGAAGATTCTATAGGATTTTGTGTTGCCATAACCATAAATGGCTCATCAAGCTTCATTGTTTGACCATCTACAGTTATTTGTTTTTCCTCCATAGCTTCCAATAGGCTTGATTGAGTACGAGGTGTTGCTCTATTTATTTCATCTGCAAGTACTATATTTGAAAACAAAGGTCCGGCTCTAAATACAAATTCTCCCTCTTTGCTATTATAATAGTTTATACCTGTCAAATCTGATGGTAATAAATCTGGTGTGAACTGAATCCTCTTGAACTTCCCACCAATTGATTTTGCAAATGCTCTTAATAGCATAGTTTTACCCGTGCCTGGTATATCCTCTAATAGTACATTACCTGAGCATATAAAGGATACAATTATCTTATTAATAACATCATCCTTACCCAAGATTACCTTAGAACAATTATCTAAAATCTTGTCCTTGTACTCCACAAAACGTTTTATCTCCATTGCAATACTCCTCCAACAAATTAATAGTGTTATTTAGTTAACATTTTACCATATATTTCAAATTATTCAAATTAAAATATAATTAAATAAATATTCATTTCATTTTTTTGGTTTTCATCCGATATAATAGTTGATATATGAATTCTTACGAAGGGTGAGAACTTAAATGAATATTATAAATAATTCTATTTTCATTGACAGTTTTAAAAGTAATACTATACAATCAAATAATAACATTATCTCTAATAACACTGCTATATCAGATATTGAAAACATTGAAAAAACAACAAATAGTGATAATGCATTAAATACAAAATCAGATACTTATTTAACCTCTAAACTCCCGTTAAATAATGCAAATGATTTAATTTCCTATGCAAAAAAACTATTATTTAATGAGAGCTTTAGAGAAATTGCAATAAATTCAGACCCTAAACTAAGGGAAGCCTATGAGAATTTTACCAAGGCTATATCAACAGATGATTCTAAGCTTGCTGAATATATTAAATCTGTTCTTTCAGACTCTAATAAGTTTTCTGGAGAATTTTTTAATGCTCTTAATAAGCTTATGACTGATACAAATGATATAAGCTTAAAAAATGCTATATATGACTTTCTAAAGATATTTGATTATTACTTCTCCCAAAATGAAAATGCATCAGCAGTTAATTCCTCACTAAACGAGCTTCTAAACAAGCTGCCAGAGGATATAAGAAATTATTTATTGAATATATTATCTTCAAGCTTTGACAATAATATGAATCTAATATTGCTTTCTATTTTTGATACAAGGCTACCTGAAAATGAAAAGCTAAAGCTTTTTATCTCCTATTTACTTGACTTTACAGAATCTAATAATGATGATGTCAACAAACCATTAGATATTTTAAAATCTAATAATGAGAATATGAGCTTTATAAATTCTGCTCTTAAAACTATAAAAGAGTCTAGTTTAGTTTTTGATGATGAAATAAAAGCATTATTAGAAAGACTAGAAGAAAAATTAAACTCGCAAAATACTAACACTTCAGATAATTACATGTCTGAGCATAGCTTAAGTATGCAAAAGTCAAATATTAATCTATTAATTAAGCTAATACAAAATGTTAATAAAGAAAATTCAATAGTTTCTACAGATATTACAGTTGACAATAATGAGATTATTAAGTTTTTTAATAATTTGAAAGCTACTGCTAATTTTGATAATAAAAGCTTATTAAATAGTATTATAAATGATTTGGAGAAATTTGAACTTCGAAATTCATCTGAGCTCCTAACAATATTTAATAAAATAAAGGATTACATTTTAAATAAATCTTATCCTAAGGATGTTAAGGAAAATATTCTTAATTTATTTAATAAATTTACTAATAGCATATTAGAAAAACTTATTTATTCAGATGTATCAAAAAATAAATGTGAACTACTTTTAAATATATATGAAAAAAATATAATGCCTAATTTACTTAAAAATACAGAGCAATCTACTCTATCTAACCTTACACATAATCTTTTAAGATTAAAGCTAGGAACAGCAGATGAATTCAATAATCAAATTAAGACATTTTTTAACAAATTAGCCTATAATAGCCTAGTCAATTCAGAAGAAGCTATTAATATGAAGCTATCATTAATTAATAAGCTAGTTGAACAGCATAATATAAATGATGGGATGAAGGCATTTTTAGAATTTGTTGATAGAGGCATTAAATTAAGTACAAATGAGCAAAATAAGGTTACATTTGAAAATACATTATTATCATTAATATCAAAGGAAGATATGTTAGCTAAATATAAGCATTTTTTCTTACCTTTAGTATATAATGGACAACATGTTTTATCTGAAATATTACTTGGAATGGACAGAATAAAAGAAAAAAATAAAAAAAGAAAATCATCTGAGTCAGATGATTTAGTATTTAAAATTACATTGATTTTAGATATTAAAAATAAAGGTGTTTTTAACACAACAATTGTATATTCTAATGGTGAAGTATCAGCAAATGTTGAGGTTCCTGAACAGTTAAGCTCAGCAAGCATTAAGATATATAATGATATAAAAAATATCATTGTAAAAAATAACCTTAAGGCTAATAGTATTATAGTCAACTAGCTTTATTTCACATTAATTTAATGGAACAACAGAGCCCTTAAATGTTTCATTAATATATTGCTTAACACTATTATCCTTTAATGCCTCTATTAAAGCTAATACTGCCTTATTGTTTTGATTTCCATCTTTAACAACTATAACATTAGCATATGTTCTTGCAGCGTCGGAATCGTTTTCTTCAATGGAAAGTGCTTTTGTTATATCTAGCCCTTTGCTCAATGCATAATTTCCATTGAGCACAACAAAATCAACATCATTAATCATTTTTGATATTTGTGCAGCTTCTAGCTCTATTATATTTAAGTTATACGGGTTCTTTATTATATCTTTTTTTGTAGCAGCAAAACCAACTCCAGCCTTTAATTTTATTAATCCATTATTTTCAAGCAGCACAAGTGCTCTTGATTCATTAGTTGTATCATTTGGTATTGCTATAGTTGCACCATGCTTTATATATTTTAAGTCTGATGACTTCCCTGCATAAATTGCAAGTGGCTCATAATGTATTGATGCAACACAAACTAAATTAGTTTTATATACATTATTAAAGTCATCTAAATAAGGCTTGTGTTGAAAGAAATTTACATCAACAGCACCAGAATTTACAACCAAATTTGGTTGTATATAATCGGTAAATTCTATTATTTCCAGTTCATATCCTTGCTCCTTCAAAACATCCTTAACTTGAGCTAATATTTGTGCATGAGGTGTAGGTGAAGCGGCAACTTTAATTGTTTTATTTTCCCCTTTTGCTTCCATATTCTGGCATCCCGCTAAAAATACGAGTACCAATATCAAAATTAATGCTAATAAAAATGATATTTTTAAATTCTTCATTTTTAATATCTCCTCTTAACAAAAAATTAGCTTAATTTTACTTTTGGATACATTTTCCACAGTATAAAACAAAAAAATTAGCTTGTCAATAGTTTTTTACTTTAATAACAATAGATTGTTGACTTGATTACTAATTTTGACTTATAATAATAATGCAAGATTTAACAAAAATATGAACTATGTTCACTCAATAAGGAGTAATCATGAAGGTTTTAGTTGTTGGTAGTGGTGCTAGAGAGCACGCTATATGTTATAAATTAAAGCAAAGTAAGAAGCTTAGTAGCTTGTTTTGTGCACCAGGTAATGCTGGAATAGCATCTATAGCAAAATGTGTAGATATAAAAGCAGAGGATATTGAAGAAATAACTAAATTTTCAGTAGATAATAAAATAGACTTTGTAGTAATAGGTCCAGAAGAACCTCTTGTTGAGGGGGTTGTAGATTTACTTGAGTCTAAAGGAATAAAGGCCTTTGGTCCTAAAAAATGTGGTGCTATATTTGAAGGTAGCAAGTCATATTCAAAGGATTTTATGGAAAAATACGAAATACCAACCGCTAAATATAGAACCTACACTGATTTTAATGAAGCTCTTAATGGACTCAAGGAGTTCAACACTCCTATAGTTTTAAAGGCAGATGGATTAGCTGCTGGAAAAGGAGTTTTGATATGCAATACAATTGAAGAAGCTCAAGAAGGAGTTAAATCAATATTAAAGGATAAGCAATTTGGTGATGCAGGAAATAGCTTAGTCATAGAAGAATTTTTAGATGGAACAGAGACATCCCTACTTTGCTTTGTCAATGGTAAGGATATAATTCCTATGGAAAGTGCGAGAGATTATAAGAGAGCTTATGATAATGATTTAGGATTAAATACTGGTGGTATGGGCTGCTTCTCTCCAAATCCAATATACAATGATGAATTAAAGGAATATATCAGGGTAAATATAATAGATAGAACCTTAAATGGATTTTTAAGTGAAGGTATAGACTTTAGAGGAGTTTTGTTCATAGGTCTAATGATAAAGGAAAATGAAGCTAAAGTATTAGAATATAATACTCGTTTTGGAGATCCAGAAACTGAGGTTGTACTTTTAAGATTAAAATCTGATTTATTGGATGTCATGTTAAAAACTGCTGATGGAACATTAAAAGAATCTGATTTAATTTGGTCAGATGAAAAATCAGTAACTGTCATCATTGCTTCTGGAGGATATCCAGAGGAATATGAAAAGGGCAAGGAGATTTTAGGTCTTGATAAGGTGGACGACGATATAATAGTTTTTCATGCTGGCACTAAATTTGATAATAAAAATATAATAACAAATGGTGGCAGAGTTTTAGCAGTAACCTGCTTAGACAGCTCAATAGAAAAAGCAAGAGAAAAAATTTATAATAATATTAAGAAAATACACTTTGAAAATATGCAGTATAGAACAGATATTGCAAAGCTCTAAGTGATATTAATATATACAAGCTAAGATATATTTTAAATTATGCTTGTAATTTACATATTTTTTGATAAAATATTATAGAAAACAAAAAGAATGGAGATAAAAATGAGTTTATTTAAAGAATGGACAAATGAATTAGAAAGTATAAAAACAGAAGAGGATTATAAAGTATTTTGGGATAATTACATGAAGAATGAAATGGAAATGTACAAAGTAATTCTTGGAAAAAATGATCCTGTTATAAGTGGCACTATAAAAGAGCTTGCAGATAAATTTAATTGCTCTGCTAAGCAAATAGTTGGATTTTTAGATGGAGCAAATGATAGCTTTAAGGAAAAACTAAGTTTAGAAGATGTTACAGAAGAATCACAAATCAATGCTGAATTTGATTTTGAAAAGCTTCTTTGGAATATGTTCGAGGTTAAAGCTGACTGGCTATATAATTTAAATGAGTGGGATAATGTTCTTCCTGAAGAGAAGAGAAAAGAAATTAGAAAAAATCACAATCGTTCAAAGCAAGTTGTAAATGAAAGCAAGGTAGGAAGAAATGATCCATGTCCTTGTGGCTCTGGAAAGAAATACAAAAAGTGCTGTGGAAAAAATGCATAAAGTAGAATTTTAGTCAAATATTAAAATGTCAGGCTTTTAATAAGCCCGACATTTTTATTTATATTATTCTCTATTATTAAACATTATGATTTAAATTGAAATTTGAGAGTAGCTTACTTAATTCAGTAGCTTGTCCAGCAAGCTCTTCACTTGATGCTGCACTCTCCTGTGCCAAAGCAGAATTACTTTGAGTAATTTCTGAAATTAAGTCCACTCCTAATGTAATTTGAGTAACTGCATCTGCTTCTTCAGCACTAGCAACCTTAATTTTATTTATCAATGTTACTGCTTCATTAGTTGCTTCTACTGACTCTTTTAGTGCATCTGCTGCTTTATTTGTTATATCAGAGCCTTTTTCAATCGCAGTAATTGTACCTTCTATCAAGCTTGTTATATCCTTTGCAGCATTCTGACTCTTAGTAGCTAGATTTCTTACCTCATCAGCTACTACAGCGAAGCCCTTGCCTGCTGTTCCAGCTCTAGCAGCTTCTACTGCTGCATTAAGTGCTAGTATATTAGTTTGGAATGCAATATCATCAATTGTTTTAATTATCTTGCTAATCTCAGCTGATCTAACATTTATATCATCCATAGCATTTTTCATTTCAATCATATAATCATTACTAATTGAAATCTTCTCATTTGCTGCATTAGCTTTATTTGTAGCTTCATCAGCATTTTCTGCGTTCTCATGAATTTTTTGCTGGATTTCTTGAATAGTTGCTGATAATTCTTCAGTAGATGCTGCTTGTTCTGCAGCTCCTTGAGCAAGACTTTCAGCTCCTGTAGAAACCTGATTAGCCCCAGCATTAACCTGTTCTGAAGCATTTGCTATCTGTTGCATTGTCATACTTAAGCCATTAACTATATCATGTAATGAATTAGCAATTTCAACAAACGAGCCTTTAAAATTTGCTGAAGGTTCAACATCAAAGTTTCCTTGAGATATTTCTTTACATATCCTTGCTATATCCTTTATATAACTATCAAGACTTGAAATTGTGTGTCTAAATGAACTTGCTAAGGCTCCGAGTTCATCATTACCATGATGAGTAATATTGATATTTAAATCTCCGTTTTCTAGCTTCTTAGATGCATCACTCAATTGAAGGACAGGCTTTACAATATTATTTGATAATTGAACTAATAATAGTACAACTGTTGCAATAGCAAGTATTGTAAATATAACACCAACAACTCCTGATATTATAGTAGATTGCATATATTCATTCTGTAATACAGCAATAGCAATAGCCCAATCATTAGTATCATTAATAGGTGTTACCATTGCAAATTTGCTTTCACCCTTAAATGTATATGAGTCAAAAACTATTTGCTTCTTCTGTGCTTGTAATAGTAGGTTAGCTAGATTATTTAATGATGAATCACTTTTTGCCTCCTCAACTGGATTGTATTTTGTAAAAACTAATTCCTTGCTAAGATGAGCAATAACAGTTGAATTCTTATCAACTATATATGCTGTACCTGTATTTCCTACTTTAATATCAGCGATTATATTATATAGATAATCATTATCAAGAACTATATAAACAACTCCAACAATACTCGTACCCTTTTTCCCCTCTCTCCATAATGGAGCTGAAACATAAAATTCTGAAGATTTTGCATCAGCAGCTACAATTGGGTCACTAACATAAACGTTACCACTTAAAGCAGCTTTAAAAAATTCTTTGTCCTTTATATTTTCACCTGTAAGAGTTGCTCCATTGACATCAGCCAATGCAACCTCTTTAAAGCCATAATTATCTCTTTTTTCATTTAAAAGTGTCTTCTTTTCTTCCTTGGATGAGCTTGTGTCGCTAAGTCTTATTAACATACCCCACTCAGCAGCAAGACTCTTTAATGTATTTAGTTTAGCTTCTACCTGATGCGCAGAAATTCTTGTTGCTTCCTTCAATGTCTTTTCTAGTATTCCCAATGTATTTCTATAGGTTACAGTTTGAAAAAATATAGTTAGAATAACAAGAAATAAGGCTGTTACAGAAATTGATCTAAGCAAAATTTTAGTCTTTAATTTTTTCATTTAATACTCCTCTACATTGTGTTTGATTTACGATGACATAACATATAAAAAGCTAAAACAAAATATACATTGTATACGTTTACACAATGAAATACTATCATATTATGTCAATAATTGTCCACTTGATTTTTATTCACAAGTTAATATCAATAACATAATATAAATTATAATTATTTTAGGAGGTAAATTGTGACTAATAAAGAGTTATTTGTAGAATATTTAAAGTTTAACAATGTAGTTCCACCAGATTTTAATCAAGATGACCTTCCAAATTGGGAAATGTTTAATATGGATACGCCTCAATGGGAATATGGTGTTATGAATCCAATGATGCCAATGCCTTATGGTGACATGGCATTAGATGACTATTCACAAAGAATGTGGAATAGACCAAATTGGAGAAGACGTAGACCAATATTCAGACCAGGATATAATAACAATCCATTCATTCCACTATTCTGGTGGTGGCTTTTGTTCTAAAGCATTGTTATAAATATTTAATAATTAACATAAAACCAAGAAAAATTGCATTTTTCTTGGTTTTATAATATCTAAAATTATCTAATAGGACAAACTCCATTATCACAGCCATCATTTCCAACGTCTAAATCTGACTCGTTTAATTCATATTTATTTAAAAGTGATGGAATAAATGGTTTCATTTCAGCTACTCTTCTATTATATTCCTCTTCTGTTATTGCCTCATATGGCATTAGTTGATAGAAGCTATCATCTAGTGATAGGAATGATAATGCAACAACATCATCCCAATTTTCCCAAACCCATTTTTCAACTTCCTTCCACTCATTGTCCCTAACATGAATTGTTATAGAGCAGTTGTGGTCAACATAGTTTTCCATGAATAGCTTATAATTTTCAAGCTGTTCAATAGCGCTTACATCGTATTTTGTCTTTCCTTCTGGTGCTTTACATGGGAATTCAACAACCTTAGTTGTACAAGTTTTTTCGTCCTGTCCAACCTCTGGATGTATAACATATCCTAACTCCTCACAAACCTTAAGTAGATGATCATGACTGTTAATTCTAACTCTTCTAATATAATATGGAGAGTGAGAATAATGAACACCACTAGAAACAGATGGAAGCTGTGAAAGTGTTCCTTCTGGTTTTACTGTAGTAACTAGAATAGGCTCTTTTTCACCTATTTCCATAGCATATCTCTTAGCCTCTTCCTTAGCTACCTTTCTAAGCTTTCTTAATAAAACTGCTTGTTCATCTCTGTTTAAACCAACTGCATTTACCATGTCCTGCCAACCTGTTAATGAACAGCCTGTTAGCTTATCTCTTTGTTGAACACTGTCCCAATCTGGAAGCTCTAGCTCAACACAGGTCATACGGTATGCAGCTCTTGCTGAAAGTCTTTGTGCTTCAAGCAATGCAGCTTCATCTAAAGTATTATCCTCATTTACAAATGCGAAAACATTAAGTGTAGTTAAGTTACATAAGCCTTTAGAATCAAGTAATATTTCTCCACAAGGATTAACACCATTCATGTTCTCTCTTCTCTTAGAGCCAGCTACCTCGTTTACCCAGCCAGGTTCACCAGAGTATCTCATTTGCTCTATTTGCCAATGTAATTGCTCTTTACTTGGTTTTTGTCTATAATAAATTGAATTATTGCTCATTTGTCTATGGATAATGTCCTTATCTACAATCCATTGTCCATCAATTTGCTTATAAAGATTAGATTTAGCCTCTACACATTCCTTATCGTCATAGTCTATTAGCATGATTTCAGCAGTTCTTCTAACCCCACCAACTACTACATTTTCACCAATAATGTTAGCAATGTCTAAGCAGTCAATAGGCTTAATCTTAAATCTATCTTTTCCTTCAATACTACTTCTTTTCTTAATAACCTTATCAATTTTTGTGAACATATTCTTAAGACTGATATGTCCGCTTGCAGTTCCTCCAAAGGTCTTTAATGCTTCTCCCTTTGGTCTTACATTATCATATTTAATAACTATTGTACTAATATTTCTATATTCTGAGCTATATACAATTTTAAAGAAGAAGTCTAAGGCTTGAACCCAACCCTCTTTACTATCTCCAACAACTATCTTAGCAGTATTGTTCTTATGGAACTCAAGACTTGTACTGTCTTCTCGGTTTTCTGAAGCTACTGGAGTGTAATCCTCATGTATAATCATATAATTACTTCTTAGCTTTGGTAATTTTTCAACATCTGATTTTAATATTCTTACTCCAACTCCTGCACCAACCATTAATAAATAGAATAAGTCCTTAAAGGCATGATAGCTATCAATAACCTCAAATGCACAGTTATAATTTGCTATAGGATAATTATAAGCAACAGGAGTTCCTCCTACCCAGAATGTTCTTCCTGATAAGAACTGTCTTAAATTAAATATATTATCATATAAAGCTTCTGCTTCTTCTCTTGTTGTAGGAACTAAGCTGCAATTATACTCAACAGCTCTTCTAACTGTTTCCCACCAGTACTCTCTTCTTCTTTCATCATCTAACCATCTAGAATATGTTCTGTAGTAAACAAAGCTACCTAATTGATTCATAGGATTTTCTTTATGCTTGTATTTACTTATAAACTCTTCTGAAAGCAGTTTAAAATCTCTTCTCTTTCTTTTATCTCTTGACTTATCTCTCTCGTATCTATATAATATGTATTTTTTCGCAACATCTTTTCGTTTGCTCTCCATGAGCTTATCTTCAACCATATCTTGTACAAGCTCAACTGGCACTGGAAACTTTTTATCTTCTATTTCCCTGCCTATAGACTCGGCTATTTCTCTTGCGATATCTAAGTCAACCCCCGCTTTTGTTTCCTTCATAGCCTTGATAATAGCATCTTCTATTTTCGATACTGTGAAATCTGCTAAAATCCCTGTTCTTTTTAATATTTTCGACATACTGCACCTCTTAGAAATTTAGAATTGATTTGTAATTAAATGGAAGCTTCGATTTATATAAATATATAATTATTTCATATACAACATATTGTAGCATCGATATAAATATCTGTCAAGAAAATACTATATATAGTATTCGGTATAAAAATACAAAATTCGCTAA
>JBPOHM010000309.1:0-1642 GCA_052035585.1 Bacillota bacterium | reverse complement strand
AGATATTTTATATCCTTCTCTATTTATCCTCATAAATTTTGTATTTTTACTATATTACAAAATTTATTTGATATTTCCAAATTTTCATCAATATATTTCTATATTGTTCAGACTATATCATCACTCTATATTTATTAGACAATTTATAGAGGTGTAGTACTTCCACTCACTTGAGTGTACTCCCCTAAGGGATAGTCGTTGAACCTTCTTATTTCTAAGCTCGGCTGCTGATTGCCCAATCTTGAATATTTTTACACTTTGGTAATTCAAGCTCTAAGGGGTTTCCAGCAATTCTCTACATTTTAAATCTGCATGATTTGTTTACAGATTGCAAAATTGAAAAGGTCTTAATGCAATTTCGACACAAGGATTTGTTCCCCATTCAGGATTATTAGTTAAATAAATACCTGGCTCTCCACTACCACTTAATTCAATTCTTTTCCAAAGTTGTAAAAATTCTTTCTTTTCTAATTTAGGTCTAAATGCTACAGCAGAATTATTAGCTCTACCTCTTTGTGGATTTAATTCCCACCATGTACCATATTTAGAAGAAATCATATCTTCATCATCAAAATCAAATAAAGCTATCATTGCAGCTCTTCTAATTCCTCCACTAAGAACACTATCAGCTATATGACACATAATATCATGACATTCTGTAGAACTTAGTTTTTCTCCATTTCTTTTATTTTCAAGAATAGCTTCAATATGAGCTAAACATATTTTTAATGGTTCACTTCCAGGAGCTTTCCCTCCTGCTGTAATTAATAATGTACCCTTCTCTCTAATAGCTCTAAAATCAAATTTAGGTTTGCTTCCAAGACCAAAATAAGATTTAACTAATACTTTAACAGCATCAGCCCAACCCATAATATCATCTTGTACTACAAACTTTCTTTCTTTTGTAGGCTTATTAATTTCAGGTAATTTTTCTATATGTTTATTTTGTACAGAATAACCGACACCACTACCTCCTAATAATAAAAACATTGTTTCACTAAAAGCATGATAACTATCTACTAGTAAATAACTACAATTGTAACCTCTAGCATTATTTACTTCAATAGCTTTTCCTGCAAATTGAAGCATCCTCATAGAAGGTAACACTTTATATTCTCTAATATATCTACAATTATTAATAATTTCTAATTCTAAATCAGGAAACTTATTAATCATCATGTTTTGATACCTACTCACAATTTCATTAAATGACTCTCTTTTTTTAGTTTTATAATCATATTTAGCATATTTACTAAATACAGTGATGTCAGATAACAATTTTAACCCTTTATCAATTTTATATATTTATAATTTATTTAATTTAACCCTGTACTACCAAATCCACCTCCCCTATCATTTCCACTTAATTCTTCTACTTGTTCAAATTCAAAATCATTTCTTTTATAAATTTCCATTTGACAAATTCTTTCTCCAATTTTATAAGGAAATTCAGACATAATAAAACTTCCATTATAAGTAGAATATCTTGGTAAAGGTGTGAATATTGCTTTGTACGTTCCTTTATAATCTTCATCTCCAAGACCTATAGAATTATTCATACTCCAATAAAATTTAGTTAAACTACTTCTAGGTATTAATCTTATTCCATATCCAACGGGAGGTTTTAAACTAAATCCTAAAT
>JBPOHM010000325.1:0-7514 GCA_052035585.1 Bacillota bacterium | reverse complement strand
TTATGACTTTGTCAACAGTCTGACGATGAAATTAATTTCATCGTTTTTTTTATTTTTTTGTTGCATAAAATAAAATTTATGTTATAATTAAGTTGGGACTAAAAACGCATAGAGGGACCTATCAAGTCCCTTTATCAATGTAAAACTAAATAAATACGAACTTATTAGTTTTACATTCCAGAGGTGATTAAATGGATTTAAAAAAAGTATTAGAAATACAAATGCAAATTGTTCCTGAAATTGTTGAAACAATAAATGTTAGATACGATATTTTAAAAACTATTGAGATAAATCAGCCTATAGGAAGAAGAGTATTAGCCTTTAAACTAAGTAAATCAGAAAAAATTATTAGAACAGAAGTAGAAAAGCTAAGAGATATGGGTTTTATTGATATTATAAGCTCTGGCATGATTATTACTGATTTTGGCAAAGATTTATTAGCTAACTTAGATATATTAATGAGTGATATTAATAATCTTTCAAACTTAGAGAAAAAGCTAAGTGATGCATTGGGTATAAATGAAGTAATTATTGTACCAGGTGATACTTCTAAGGACGAATATGGCTACTTAAAGCTAGGAAAAAAAGCAGTGAATATAATTAATCAAAATATTTATAATAACTATATTGTAGGTATTGCAGGTGGCACAACAATGGCTTTAGTAGCAAGCCAAATGAATAGTAAAAATGATGTAAAAAACCTTACTATAGTTCCAGCAAGAGGAGCATTAAATGAGGAAATTGAATTACAGGCAAATACTATTGCATTTAATATAGCAAAAAAATATAATGCAGATTATAAAATGCTACATATTCCTGATAATTTAAGCGAACGAGAGCTGCAGGCTATTAGAGAAAATGAATCTATTCGAGATGTGCTATATTGTATTGAAAATTTAGATCTTTTGATTTTCGGATTAGGAGATGCATATGATATGGCTATTAGAAGAAAGGCAGATTTAAAAACCTTGAATATTATCAAGGAAAATAATTTAGTCGCTGAAGCATTTGGATATTTTTTTGATAGCAATGGTGAAGTTAAGTTTCATATGAACTCTGTAGGCATAAGTATTGATAGCTTAAAAAATGTAAAACATTCTATTGCAGTAGCTGCAGGTGTAAAGAAAGCTAAAGCTATTAAGGCTTTTTCTAAGTTTTATAAAAATTTTACATTGGTTACTGATGAAATAACAGCAAAAAAAATATTAAATTTATAAATAATGGAGGATAAAAAATGAAAAAGATTGCAATTAATGGATTTGGAAGAATAGGAAGATTAGCATTTAGATTGTTAAATTCTAAAAAGGATGAGTTTGAGGTTGTTGCTATAAATGATCTTACAGATGCAGAAAGCTTAGCGTATCTATTAAAATATGATACAGCACAAGGAAACTACTTGCTAGATGAGATAACACATCATGATAATAAATTAGTAGTTGAAGGAAAAGAGATTACTATATTTGCAGAGAGAGATCCAGAAAATTTACCTTGGGGAGAGCTTGGTGTTGATGTAGTTTTAGAGTGTACAGGTATATTCACATCTAAAGAAAAAGCAGAAAAGCATATAATTGCTGGAGCTAAAAAAGTAGTTATATCTGCACCTGCTAAAGGAGATTTAAAAACAATAGTATATAATGTAAACCATCAAATATTAGATGGTTCAGAAACAGTTGTATCTGGAGCAAGCTGTACAACTAATGCTTTAGCACCTGTTGCTAAGGTTATGAATGATAAATTTGGAATAGTAAAAGGATACATGACAACAGTTCACGCTTATACAAATGACCAAACTACATTGGATTTAGCTCATCCAAAAGGAATTTACACAAGAAGAGGACGTGCAGCAGCAGCTAATATAGTTCCATCATCTACAGGAGCAGCATCAGCTATAGGCTTAGTAATTCCTGAATTAAAAGGTAAGCTAGATGGTATAGCATTAAGAGTTCCTACTATAGCAGGCTCAATTGTTGATTTAGTTCTTGAGCTTAAGAGAAACACTAGTGTTGAGGAAATAAACAAAACTATAAAGGAAGCAGCTAATGAAACTTTAAAATACACTGAAGATCCAATTGTATCAAGTGATATAATAGGTAGTAATTATGGAAGTATATTTGATGCTTTATCAACAAGTGTATTAGAGGTTGATGGTAAGCAAATGGTTAAGCTATTATTCTGGTATGACAATGAAATGTCTTATACTTCACAATTAATTAGAACTGTAGGATATTTAGCTAATCTATAAGCATATAAGGTTGTATTTTGAGAATATTTCAATAACATAATAAAATGATATTAAAAGTGCAATTTATTATATTTTGATTGCACTTTTATTTATATTGAGTTAAAATATAATTAATATATTAATAAAAACTTATTTAAATAAAAATATGTTAATATTTAAATATCCGGAAATGATATTAAATATTAGAGTAGAGGTGTTTATTATGAATAAAAAAGGTTTAAGAGATATTAATGTTCAAAATAAAAGGGTATTGGTTAGATGCGATTTTAATGTTCCATTTGATGCAAACATGAATATAACTGATGACATTAGAATTGTTAGTGCATTGCCAACAATCAATTATTTATTAGATAATGGTGCTGCAGTAATTCTTATGTCTCATCTAGGAAGACCAGATGGAGAACCAAATAAAAAGTATTCATTGTCACCTGTTGCAAAAAGACTTGAGGAATTGACAAAAAGAGAAGTAATATTTGAAGACTGTGATACAGTTGTTGATGATAAGGTAAGAGCTGATGCAGCTAAGCTACAAGCTGGTCAAATTATGCTTTTGCAAAATACAAGATATATAAAAGAAGAGACAAAAAATGGTGATGAGTTTGCTAAAAACCTAGCTTCATTAGCTGATATATTTGTAAATGATGCATTTGGAGCTGCGCACAGAGCTCATTCTTCAACTGCAGGAGTGTGTAAGTATTTGCCATCTGCTGTTGGATTCTTAATAGAAAAAGAAATTGAAGTTATGGGTAAAGCAATTTCAAATCCTGAAAGACCACTTACAGCAATACTTGGAGGAGCCAAGGTATCTGATAAAATTGCTGTTATTGAGAACTTATTAAATATAGCTGACAATATAATTATTGGTGGTGGAATGATGTTTACATTTTTAAAGGCAATGGGCAATAATGTTGGTAAATCATTGCTTGAAGCTGATAAAATAGAACTAGCAAAATCTTTACTAGAGAAAGCAAAAGAAAAAAATGTAAACTTATATTTACCTATAGACACTGTTGTTGCGAAGGAATTTAAAAATGATACTGATTTTTATACAGTAGATATTAGCAATATACCAGATGATTACATGGGACTTGATATTGGACAGAAGACAATCGATTTATTTAAGGATGTAATTAAAAACTCTAGAACTGTTATTTGGAATGGTCCTATGGGAGTTTTTGAAATGGATAACTTTGCAAAGGGTACTAATAGTATAGCATATGCTATATCAGAAAATAATAATCTTATCTCAATAGTTGGCGGTGGAGATAGTGCAGCAGCTGTAGAAAAGATTGGACTTGCGGATAAAATAACACATATTTCAACTGGTGGTGGAGCATCCTTAGAATTTTTAGAAGGAAAAGTATTACCAGGAATTGATGCTATAGATAATAAATAGTTAAAAAGATATGGTAAACAAAAGAAAGGAAGTAAAAATATAATGAGAATTCCATTAATAGCTGGAAATTGGAAAATGAATAATAATATAGAAGAGGGTTTGAAATTAACAAAATGTTTAATTGAATTTTCAAACAGTTTCAATATGGATAGAGAGATATTAATTTGTGCTCCATTTACTAGCTTGTATTCATTAAAATCAATTTTAAATGGAACAAAAATTAAGCTAGGAGCTCAAAATATGCATAACGAAGAAAATGGTGCATATACAGGTGAGGTTTCTCCTTTAATGCTTAAAGACATTGGAATTGATTATGTAATTATTGGACATTCAGAGAGAAGACAGTATTTTAATGAAACAGATGAATTTTTAAATAAAAAAATTAAATCTGCCTTAAAACATGGTATAAAGCCAATTTTATGTGTTGGTGAAACTCTTGAGCAAAGAGAAGCAAATATTGAAAAGGAAACAGTAAAATCACAAATTATTAATGACTTTAAAGATATTGATGCTAGTAGCTTCAAGGATATAACTGTAGCATATGAGCCTATTTGGGCAATTGGAACTGGAAAAACAGCTACAAGTGAACAAGCACAGGAAATGATTTTACATATAAGAAATGTTATTAAGGAACTGTATAATGATAAAGTAAGTGAAATCGTGAGAATTCTTTATGGTGGAAGTGTTAAGGCAAGTAATACAAATGAAATTATGTCTAAACCTGATATTGATGGTGTTTTAGTTGGTGGAGCGAGCTTGAAGGCTGAAGAGTTTATTGGCATAATAAATTATTGAAAGGAACGTGTACTTATATGAGAAAATTAACGGCATTGATTATACTTGATGGTTTAGGAATTGGTGAGGATTATTTTGGTAACGCTGTTAAAATAGCCAAAACACCTAATTATGATATATTATTAAATAAGTACCCAAATACTACTCTTTCAGCTAGTGGCGAGGATGTTGGTTTGCCTTATGGACAAATGGGTAATTCAGAAGTTGGGCATACTAATATTGGTGCAGGTAGAATTATATATCAAGAGCTTGATAAGCTTAATAAATTAATTAAAGATAAAGAATTCTTTAAAAACGAAAAGATAAATAATATTATTGATTATGTTAATATCAATAACAAGACCTTGCATCTATTTGGATTGCTATCAGATGGTGGAGTACATAGTCATATTGAACATTTATTTGCTCTTATGGAATTATGCAAGCAGAAAAATGTTAAAGATGTTCAGATTCATTGCTTTATGGATGGTAGAGATGTTTCTCCAACAAGTGGTGTAAAATTTGTTAAAAAGCTTCAGGATAAGATAAATGAAATAGGCATTGGTAACATAGCTTCTATTACTGGTAGATACTATGCAATGGATAGAGATAAAAGATGGGAAAGAACAGAAGAAGCTTATGATGCTTTAACTAAGGGTTTGTGTATAGTAAGAGAAAATGCTGTTTTAGCAGTGGAAGAGTCATATAATAAAAACATCACAGATGAGTTTATTAAACCAATTCTAATTAAACAAGAAAATGACAGACTTGGTATTGTTAAACCAGAGGATGGTATAATCTTTTATAATTTCAGACCTGATAGAGCAAGACAATTAACAAGAGCCTTTGTTGATAATGAGTTTAATGGCTTTGAAAGAGAAAAGCTAAATGTTAAATTTGTATGTATGACTCAATATGATAAAACTATTGAAAATGTTGAAATTGCATATTTACCAGAAGAAATTAAAAATACCTTTGGTGAATACATAAGCAAGAAGGGTTACAACCAATTAAGAATAGCTGAGACAGAAAAATATGCTCATGTGACCTTCTTCTTTAATGGTGGTATAGAGAAGCCTTATGAAAATGAAGATAGGATATTAATCCCATCTCCACATGTTGCAACTTATGATTTAAAGCCTGAAATGAGTGCTATTGAGCTTAAGGATGAAATAATCCATCAAATAGAAAAGGATAAATATGATGTGATGATAATTAATTTTGCAAATCCTGATATGGTTGGACATACAGGAGATTTTGCAGCTACTGTTCAAGCCTTAGAAACGGTTGATAAGTGTTTAGGAGAAATTGTAAATGTTATTATAAAAATTGGTGGAGTTGCTGTAATAACAGCAGATCATGGCAATGCTGAAGCAATGGTTGATGAAATAACAACATTACCAATAACTGCTCATACAAGCAATAGAGTACCATTTATAATAGTAGATAATAATAAAAAATATAATTTGAGAGAGGATGGTATACTAGCAGATATAGCACCAACCTTACTTGAAATTATGAAATTAGAAGTTCCTAGCGAAATGACAGGAAAATCATTGATAATAAAATAAACAAAGGAAAGGATGATAAAAATGACAATAATATCACATGTTCATGCAAGAGAAATATTAGATTCAAGAGGAAACCCTACAGTAGAGGTTGAGGTTTTAACAGAAAGTGGTGGCTTTGGTCGTGCTGGAGTACCATCAGGTGCTTCAACAGGTGCTTTTGAAGCAGTAGAATTAAGAGACAATGATAAGAGTAGATATTTAGGTAAAGGAGTTTCTATTGCAGTATCAAATGTAAACAATATAATAGCTCCAGCAATTATAGGTATGGATGCTTTAGAGCAAGCAGCTATAGATTCTGTACTAATAGAGTTAGATGGAACACATAATAAGGGAAAACTAGGTGCTAATGCAATATTAGGTGTTTCTATGGCAGTAGCAAAGGCAGCTGCTAACACACTTTCTTTACCATTGTACCAATATCTTGGTGGAGTAAACGGTAAAGTTTTACCTGTTCCAATGATGAATATATTAAATGGTGGACAGCATGCAGACAACAATGTTGACATACAAGAATTTATGGTTATGCCAGTAGGTGCTTGCTGCTTCAAGGAAGCTTTGAGAATGGGAGCTGAGATATTCCATAGCTTGAAATCTGTTCTTAAATCAAAAGGCTTAAATACTGCGGTAGGTGATGAGGGAGGCTTTGCTCCAAACCTAACATCTAATGAAGAAGCTTTAAAGACAATAGTAGAGGCTATAGAAAAGGCTGGCTATGTACCTGGTAAGGATGTAATGCTTGCACTTGATGTTGCTGCTTCAGAATTGTATGATGAAAAAACAGGTATGTATAATTTAGAGGGTGAAGGAAAGACATTTACTAGAGAGCAAATGGTTGACTTCTATGTTGATTTAGTAAATAAGTATCCAATTATATCTATTGAAGATGGTATGAATGAAGAGGATTGGGCAGGCTGGGCTTTATTAACTGAAAAGCTTGGTAAAAAGATTCAATTAGTTGGTGATGATTTATTTGTAACTAACACAGAAAGATTGAGTAGAGGAGTTAAGGATGGAGTTGCAAACTCTATACTTATTAAATTAAATCAGATAGGAACTATAACAGAAACTCTTGATGCTATTGAAATGGCAAAAAGAGCAGGATATACTGCAGTAGTTTCACATCGTTCTGGTGAAACTGATGATTCGACTATAGCAGATTTAGTTATAGCAGTTAACGCAGGTCAAATTAAAACAGGTGCTCCTTCAAGAATTGATAGAGTAGCTAAATATAATCAATTATTAAGACTTGAAGAGACTTTAGGAAAAGCAGCTAAGTATAATGGTATAGAAGTATTCTATAACATAAAAAAATAGTTTTTAAACTAAGTAGTTACTAAATAAGTAATGGCGACAAATCTTTGTCGCAATTTTAATATTCTATAAGAAATATTAAAGGCGAGTAAGTTTACTCGCCTTTAATTATATTGGTTCTATAATAAATGTTGGGGTGTTGAAAAACATCTCAACATTTTTGTTGTAAAAAATAAAAAAAATGTAGAACAAATATCAAAATCCTATTACAATAAAGTTA
>JBPOHM010000243.1:0-1689 GCA_052035585.1 Bacillota bacterium | reverse complement strand
TGTGGCTCCCCCTACTGTAACCCTTATGCTACAAAAATTAGAGAAAGCAGGGCTCATTGTACGTAAGTATGACAGTCGCGATCAACGTTTAAGCCATACCTATATAACAGATACCGGTATAGAAACATTAAATGCATTAAATGAAATTTTATCTGAAATTATAAATACAAGTTTAACTGGTTTAAGCAGCGAGGAACAATCTAACCTTAAACGCTATGTTGATACGATAAATTCAAATATTTCAGGTAAACTTTAGAAAAAGAGGGAAAAATATTTAAATGAGATATTTATTGGGAAAATTTCTAAAACCATACTGGAAACAGATTATTCTAACTATATTTTTAATTTTAGTGCAGGCTATATCTAATCTTTATTTACCGAGCCTCAACGCTTCTATTATTAATAATGGTGTAGCTAAAGGTGACATTAGTTATATTATAAAGACTGGTGGGCTTATGTTGATTTTCACATTATTATTAGCATCTTGTGCTATTGCCTCATCATATTTTGGTTCTAAGATATCTATGAGTTTTGGGCGAGATGTGAGAAGAGCAATATACAACAAGGTAGAAAGTTTTTCTCAAGCAGACTTAAATAGATTTGGTACTCCATCGCTCATCACTCGCAACACAAATGATGTTCAACAAACTCAAATGTTGGTTCTCTTTGGATTAAATCTAATAGTAATGGCTCCTATAATATGTATAGGTGGTATTATCATGGCTTTAAGGCAAGATATAGTTTTATCATATTCTATAATTATCATAGCTCCGATTATGGCTATTGCAGTTGGAATTCTTTTAGCAAAGGCAACACCGCTATTTCGATCTATGCAATTAAAAATTGACAAAGTAAATCAGATTATGCGTGAAAAACTTATGGGTGTTAGAGTTATAAGGGCATTTGTAAGGAATGAATATGAAGCAAAACGATTTGATAAAGCCAATCGTGATCTCACAAACACTTCTTTAAGAGTAAATCGAATTTTAGCACTCGCTATACCGTCTCTTATAATTATTATGAATTTCTCTACTGTTGCAATTATGTGGTTTGGTGGTCACAGAATAGACATAGGTGCTATGCCAATAGGCAATTTAACTGCTTTTTTAACATACATAATGGAAATAATGATATCAATAACTTTAGCTATGAGCGTTTTTATAATGATACCAAGAGCTGAAGCATCTGCCGAGCGTATCGTGGAAGTCCTTAAAACTGAGCCATCAATTAAAGATCCCGATAAACCCTTAATTATACATAATAACAAAAAAGGTAATATTGAGTTTTGCAACGTTGAATTTAATTATCCAGGAGCAGAAGAACCAGTACTAAGAGACATATCTTTTAGTGCTGCTCCAGGAGAAACTACTGCTATAATAGGTAGTACTGGGTGTGGTAAAAGTACTTTAGTTGCTCTTATACCGCGCTTTTATGATGTTACACATGGTTGTATAGAAATAGATGACATAGATATACGAAATATTTACCTAAGGGACTTAAGAGATAAAATTGGATTGGTTCCTCAAAAAGCTTTTCTTTTCAGTGGAACAATAGCTGATAATTTGCGTTTTGGCAATGAAAATGCAACAGATAATGAACTATGGTATGCATTAGAAATAGCTCAGGCAAAAAACTTTGTGATGGATTTGCCAGGTCAATTGTATGCAAATGTTGAGCAAGGAGGAGTTA
>JBPOHM010000165.1:0-6367 GCA_052035585.1 Bacillota bacterium | reverse complement strand
TCCTCCAATATATTTTCTAATCATATTATACCATAAAAAAAACAATAAATCGATGATTTTTCAACGATTTATTGTTAATTTTTCGTAATTTTTGTTATTTAATATTATGACTTTGTCAACAGTCTGACGATGAAATTAATTTCATCGTTTTTTTTATTTTTTTGTTGCATAAAATAAAATTTATGTTATAATTAATGCTAATACAAACTATATTTTAACAAATGATAAAGCAATAGAGAAAGGAGAAAAAATGGCTCGTTACATTTTAAAAAGAGTAATATCAGCAATTATAACGATTTGGTTTATAATGACGCTTACCTTTATTATGATGCATAGTATCCCTGGCAATCCGTTTAGTAGTGAAAGAGCAATGGATGAGACTGTAAAAAGGGCTATATTTGCAAAGTATGGATTTGATAAACCATTATACAAGCAATACTTAATATATATTGGTAACTTTTTGAGGGGAGATTTTGGAGTTTCATATAGCAAAAAAGGAATTAGTGTATCACAGATAATAAGTGCAGGATTTCCAAAGTCTATGAATATAGGACTAGTAGCATCATCGTTCATAATTGTTTTAGGAATTTCAGCTGGAATAATGGCAGCATTGAAGCAAAATAAAATTTTTGACAGAGCTGCAATGGTACTAGCCACCTTAGGAGCTACAGTTCCAAGCTTTGTTATAGCTACAGGGTACTTGTACATTTTTAGTAAAAAGCTATCATTAGTTCCAGCCTATGGAGTCGATTCAGCCTTAGGATATATTGGACCTGCTATAGCTATAGGAGTATTTTCTTTATCGTATGTTACAAGACTTACAAGATCTTCGTTATTGGATGTTTTACAACAGGATTATATTAGAACTGCAAGAGCAAAGGGCTTATCAGAATTTGTAGTAATAGTAAAGCATGGTCTAAGAAATGCATTAATACCAATTGTAACATATTTAGGACCAATGTTGGCAGCTATTTTAACAGGTGGATTTGTAGCTGAGAAGGTTTTTGGTGTTCCAGGAATTGGACAATTATTTACGACTAGTATCACAAGTAGAGACTATACAATGATTATGGGAATTACAGTGTTTTATTCTGTAATCCTAATTGCAGCGGTTTTAATTGTTGATATTGTATATGTAATTATAGATCCACGTATTAAATATGAATAGGAGCTAAGATTATGTGGGAAAAGTTAGATGTTTCATTTAAGGATGCAGAAAAGGTTGAAAGACCAAGCCTTACATATTGGCAGGATGCATGGCAGAGATTAAGGAGAAATAAAGTAGCAATAGCTTCTCTAATTGTAATTATTTTAATAATGCTAGTTTCCATAATTGTTCCATATCTATGGAAATTTAAGTATTCAGACCAAATTCTAGATTTCTCTAATATTCCACCAAGCTTTTATATTTATGACTTAGGTGATGGGAATTATATATATATTAAAAATGAATATAAGGTAGTAGAAGTAACTAAGGATGGGAAGCTCTTAAAAATGGCCGAGCTTATTAATGAGGACAATATAAATAGAACCCGAGAATATAATGTAGGTGGAAATATAATTCTTGTTGATTATAATCCTGGCTTTAATGCTAATAAGGAGCTAATAGAATTAAAAATAAAGGCAAGAAATGATTCTTCTATAGATATTAAAAAAATCGAGAAAGAGCTACAAAGTGTTCCTAAGTTTAAGGCATATAAAAATGGTGAAGAGCTTACCAAGAGCTTTAAGGTTAGAAATAAGGATTACATATTAGGTACGGATTCATTAGGTAGAGATTTATTTATACGTGTTGTTTATGGTGCAAGGATATCATTGGTAGTGGGTATTACAGCGGCAATTATGAACTTTTTAATAGGTGTTTCTTATGGAGCAATTGCTGGTTATATTGGTGGTAGAATTGACGACATAATGATGAGAATAGTTGATACTATCAGTGCTATACCTTTAATGTTATATGTTATTTTATTATCAGTTGCAATGGACAGCGATGGAGGATTATTGACAATTATAATTGTGATAAGTGCAGTATATTGGTTAGGTATGGCAAGACTTGTACGTGGTCAGGTTCTTAGCTTGAAGGAGCAAGAGTTTATTTTAGCAGCTCAAGCCTTAGGAGCTTCTAGCAATCGAATTATTACTAGACACTTAGTACCAAATATTATGGGACCAGTTATGGTTTCAATAACAATGCAAATACCAAATGCAATATTTACAGAAGCCTTTTTAAGCTTTATAGGATTAGGAGTATCAGCACCAATGGCCTCATGGGGTAAATTGTGTAATGATGCTTTATCATCATTTTTAACCTTCCCATATCAGCTATTCTATCCAGCTATGGCAATTTCAATAACTATACTTGCATTTAATTTACTTGGTGATGGTCTAAGAGATGCCTTAGATCCTAAGCTTAGAAAGTGAAAGAGGTGGAGAAAATGGCTGAAAAATTATTAATAGTAAAAAATTTAAGGACATCTTTTTTTACTCACTTAGGAGAGGTAAAGGCTATAAGGGGTATTAGCTTTCACGTGAATAAATCAGAAGCAATTGGAATAGTTGGAGAAAGTGGCAGTGGAAAAAGTGTAACTTCACTTTCAATAATGAGATTATTACAATATCCAGGTAAAATTGTTGAAGGTGAGATTTTATTTAAAGGAAATGATTTAGTTAAGAAATCTAATAAGGAAATGATGAGTATTAGGGGAAATGAAATAGCAATGATATTCCAAGACCCTATGACTGCATTAAATCCAGTTTATACTGTAGGAGACCAAATTGCTGAGTCTATAATTAAGCATCAAAAGCTATCTAAAAAAGATGCATTTATAAAATCAATTGAAATGCTAAAGCTTGTAGGTATTCCAGATGCAGAAAAGAGAATTAAAAGCTATCCACATGAATATAGTGGTGGTATGAGGCAAAGAGCAATGATAGCAATGGCATTATCATGTGAGCCAGATTTATTGATAGCTGATGAACCTACAACTGCACTCGATGTAACGATACAAGCACAGATATTAAATCTTATGAAGGAATTAAATAATAAATTAAATACTTCTACAATTTTAATTACTCATGATTTAGGAGTTGTAGCTGATTTATGTTCAAGAATTATAGTTATGTATGGTGGACTAATAATGGAGCAGGGTACTAAGAGAGATATATTCTACTCACCTAGACATCCATATACAATGGGATTATTAAAATCTATACCAAAGATAGATTCGGAGGAAAAAATAAGATTAGTTCCTATACATGGAACACCACCAGACTTATTAAAACCACCAACAGGGTGCCCGTTTTATGCGCGTTGTAATTATGCAATGCGTATATGTGCTAAGGAGCAACCTCCATATTTTCCAAACGAAGATGCACAGCATCAAACAATGTGCTGGCTACTTCATAAAGACGCTCCAAAAAATGAAGAGTATGAAAGTCAGAAAGGGGGCGTAAGAATAAATGTCAAGTGATAAGCTCATTGTAGTAAAAAATCTAAAAAAATATTTTATTAAAAGCACTGGTTTATTAGTTAAGAAAACTGAATATATCAAGGCTGTAGATGATGTATCTTTCTATATAAAAAGAGGTGAAACATTAGGTTTAGTTGGAGAGTCTGGCTGTGGTAAATCAACTACAGGTAGGACAATTATTAGACTATACAGTCCAACAACTGGAGAAATTTTATACAACGGTGTTGACATTTCTAATTTTAATAGAAATGAATTGATGCCGTATAGAAAGAAAATGCAAATGATATTTCAAGATCCATATGCATCACTTAATGCAAGGATGACGGTTGCTGATATCATTGGTGAGGCATTAGACATACATAAAATTGCTACAGGAAAAGAAAGACAAGATATGATTCACGAATTATTAGTTAGAGTAGGCTTGGGTAAGGATCATGCAAGTAGATATCCTCATGAGTTTAGTGGTGGACAAAGACAGCGTATTGGTATTGCAAGAGCATTAGCAGTTAAACCTGAGTTTATAATTTGTGATGAACCTATATCTGCACTTGATGTGTCAATACAGGCACAGGTTATAAATATGCTCGATGATCTGCAGGATGAATTAGGCTTGACATATTTATTCATTGCTCATGATTTATCAATGGTTAAGCATATTTCTAAACGAGTAGGAGTAATGTATCTTGGTAGTTTAGTAGAATTAGCTGGTAATGTAGAGCTATACAAAAATCCAATTCACCCATATACAAAGGCACTACTATCATCTATACCTATACCTGATCCAGATAAATCAGAGCAGATTCAAAGGATAACACTTGAGGGAGATGTACCAAGTCCACTTAATCCACCTTCTGGATGTAAGTTCAGAACAAGATGTAAATATGCTATGAAAAAATGCTCAGAAGAAGTACCAGTATTTAAAGAGATTAATAATGAACATTTTGTAGCATGTCATTTAAATTAATGTATATAAAGGCATTTGCCTATTATATAAAAGCTGATATCTCCAAAAATTTAGATATTAGTATAAAAAAAGGGAGGATTTTATGAAAAAATTTTTAGCAATTGTTTTGGTTCTTGCTATACTACTAGCATTACCAACAGGCTGTGGTGAGAAAAAGATGAGTTCATCTTACCTAATTTGGAACATAGGTGTAGAGCCTAAGACCTTTGACCCAGGCTTAAACAATGCAAATGATGGTGGACACATTATTCAAAACTTATTTGAAGGATTAATGCAAGAAACAGAAAAAGGCTTAAAAACTGCACAAGCTAAGAGCTATAAGATTTCTGATGATGGCTTGGTTTACACATTTACTCTAAGAGATGATATCAAATGGTCAGATGGTAAGCCTGTTACAGCACATGACTTTGTTTATTCATGGCAGAGAGTTTGTGATCCAAAGACAGCATCTGAATATTCCTTCTTGATGGCTCCATATATTGTTGGTGGAGAGGATTTCCTCAATGGTGTTGGAACAGCTGAAGATATGGGAGTTAAAGCCTTAGATGATAAGACTCTTCAAGTTACTCTTAATTTTCCATGTTCATATTTCTTAAGCTTAACAACCTTCTATACTTATATGCCAGTTAGAAAGGATGCAGTTGAAACTGGTGAGGGTTGGGAAAAGAATCCTGCTACCTGTATAAGTAATGGACCTTTTGTTCTAGAAGAGTATGTGATTGGCTCACACTTAAAGATGAAGAAGAGTGAAACATATTATGATGCTAAGAATGTAAGACTTGCAGGTGTTAAGGGGCTTATGATAGTGGAAGAAACTACTGCACATAACGCTTATTTAAGTGGAGAAATCCATATTAATGAGAAGATTCCTCAAGATGAAATACCTAAACTAAGAGCAGAGGATCCTAACTTTACAGCAAAAGCTCAAGTAGGTACATATTATGCTATGTTTAATATGGATAGTCCTGAAGTATCTGATTTAAGAGTTAGAAAAGCATTATCATTAGCTATTGATAGAAAAGCAATAGTTGAGAATGTTACTAAGGGTGGTCAAATTCCTGCAACAGGATTTATTCCTCCAAACCTAACATATTCTGATGGATCTTCATGTAGAGATTTAGATGAAAAGGGTAATCCAAAGCCTGAATTTGGTATAGATCCAAATAAAGCTAATGTAGAAGAAGCTAGAAGATTATTAGCTGAAGCTGGTTACCCAGATGGTAAGGGTTTCCCAAAATTAACTTATATTTATAACACAAATGAAGGTCATCAAAGAGTAGCAGAAGCATTGCAAGAAATGTGGAAAAATAATTTAGGTATTGAAATTGAACTTAAAAATGAAGAGTGGGCAATATTCCAAGACACAAGAAGACTTGGTAATTACACTATAGCTAGAGGTGGTTGGTTAGGAGACTATGCAGCACCTATGACAATGCTTGACCTTTACACATCATATTCTGGAAATAATGATACTCAATGGAGATGGAATGAACAGCCTGCAATTGCTCCACATGATAAAGTTCTAAACCCAGCAAATAAAGAGTTTGATGAAGCTATAAAAGAAGCTATGATGTCAACTGGTAAAAAACAAGATGAGGCTTATAGAAGAGCTGAGAAAATACTAATGGATGACCAAATATTAATACCAATTTATTACTATAGCTTTATCTATATGATAGATAGCTCTAAGGTAACAGGTATTGAAAAAACTCAAATGGGTCAATGGATATTTAAAAATGCACAAATGTTTGATTAATTATTGATATAAACTTATTATTGAAAGGATTGCATGAGCTAACCCAAATTTTAGCCATGCAATTCTAATTTTTTGCAGTATATAAATCAATTCAGTAAGCTTTCAATTTTATCAAATTAAATAATCTTGAAAGTAAATAAAAATTATTATATACTGTATAATCTTGTCTTTGACAGT